>JAJLKS010000365.1:0-4127 GCA_033838765.1 Alphaproteobacteria bacterium | reverse complement strand
CCCCACGTTCGTCGTCTTGGCTGGTGACTGGCAGGCCTCGATTTGTGGCCGTTTAAATCCGGGACGCGAATTTGAGGCAAACAAATCTCAAACTTGAAGTTGGTTTTCCTAAAATTCGTTAGAGCCTGATTTGAGTAAAATTGTTCCTTTTGAAAGTTGCCTGAAAAGTCCTTTCTTTCCAGCGCCTTTTTGCCTGCCGGTTCGCGGAATATCCCCATTGGGCGCGCGCAGGAAAGGGTGCCCGAGACGCCCGAACCGGCCTACGGTCAGGGATCAAAAAAATTTTCGCGGCATTCTCGTCAGCGGGATTGCGCGCCGCCGAATGTGCCGGAATCAGCCTTCAGGGTGCTGCGGATCAGCGCAATCGTGGCCTGCCGCTCCTTGCGCTTCGTGTTGGCAAAAGCGGGTTGTTGGAGGGCTGCAAGGGCCAGGGCGCGGGATTTTGCCGTCTCCATCAGGGCGGCGGCCGGAACCGTCTCGTCGAGATAGCCGACGGCAACGGCGTCTGCCGGGCCATAGATGCGGGCCTGGGTGACGGCCTCGCTGAAGCGATTGCGGGCGAGACGGTCGCGGGCGAGCTCGATGCCGAAAACGGGCATGGTCATGCCGATGGCGACTTCGGGCAGGCCGATACGGAAATCGCCTTCCGTGCCGATCCGCATATCGCCTGCAAGGAGAAGGAGGCCGCCGGCCGCCAGCGCATGGCCGGTGCAGGCCATGATGACGGGCAGGGGATATTCATAGAGCCGCATCAGCAATTCGGCGCCCGCCGTGACGAGCTTGCGGACATTTTCGGGGCCGGAGCCCATCACATCGAGGTCGAAACCGGCGCAGAACCGCTTGTCGCGGCCAGAGATCAGCACGGCCTTTGCCTTGCCCTCCGCCTCGTCGAGCGCCGCGTTCAGGGCGTCGATCATGGCGTGGCCAAGCGCATTGGCGCGGCCGTCATCCATGGTGAGAATGGCGATATCGCTTTCGTAGACGGTCTTGAGCGGTCCGGACATGACTTCCCCCTGATGTTTCGGGGCAGTCTAGTGCGCCGCGGGGCGTTCGTCAGCCGAAGGGGCGGGAAAGGGCGGTGGCCTTTTCCGGGATATTCGTGAACTGGATGCCGATGCCTTCTTCGGTATGGCGGACGATGCGGCCGGACATGCGGCCGATCGAAACCTCGGTGCCGATAGGCGGGCGGTTCTCGACGGCCACCTGGGCGCCGCCAAGCGACATGTCGATTATGCGGCAGGGCATCGACTCGCCATCTGCAAGGGTGAGAACCGAACTTTCCTCCAGACCGGCTTCGCCCGGCGCATAACGGGCAAAGGCGCGGCGCGCCGAGATTTCAAGCTTTTCGCCACGGGCAAGCGCCTCAAGGCGCTGGCGCAGACGCTCGCGCCGGGGGCCGGCAATGGATGTCTCGATCGCGAAGCCACCCTCGTAGCAACGGACGACCTTGCCTTCGAACCGGCCATAGTCGTCGAGATAGACAATGACCTGGGCGCCGGGATCGAGCACGATGTCGGTGGTGAGGGCGAGCCCTCCGAGCGACATGTCGCGAATGGAGCAGGTATGTTCCGAGCCATCGGGCGCGAGAAAGCGGCCCCTGGCTTCAAAGGCTACCCGCGGATGCTTACGGCGTTCATCGTGGTCGGACTGCATTGGACTGCCTGCAAAGAGTCGACGGCGCGAATGCGCTGAATTCTGTTCCCCGCAGGATAAGGGCAACAGAGTTAATGAAATTCTACTTATGCTGTGTTTACGGGCTTATATTTGCCCATTATGGGCCTGAAATACCCGCCGGCCTTCTGAAATTGACGCTTGCGTCAGCTTCGGCGATTCCCGACAATCGGGCAAAATCCGGCCAATAGCGGAATCGGGCAAGGTATCGGCACAGGCGTGCTGGCCGTGCAGCCCTGCAATTTGCAGGGCCCGGCGCCCGGCGCAGCGCACAATTTGAAGTCACGGCCGGCAAATGGGATCGGGAACAGCGTAATGAGCGAATTCGACTACATCATCATCGGTGCGGGAAGTGCAGGCTGCGTGCTGGCCAATCGCCTGTCCGAAAATCCTTCGAACAAGGTCTTGCTCCTTGAAGCGGGCTCGAAGGACTCGAATTTCATGATTCACATGCCGGCCGGTGTCGGCAAGCTGATCGGCACCGACATGGCCAACTGGTGCTACGACACGGAGGGCCAGCCCTTCCTGAACAATCGAAAGCTCTACTGGCCGCGCGGCAAGGTGCTCGGCGGATCGTCCTCGATCAACGGCATGATCTATATTCGCGGCCATGCGCGCGATTACGACATGTGGCGTCAGCTCGGCCTTGAAGGCTGGGGTTTCGCCGACGTATTGCCCTATTTCCGCCGGTCGGAAGGCAACGAGAACGGCAACAGCGCCTTCCACGGCGGCGACGGCCCGCTCGGCGTCAGCAACCCGCGAAAGACGAATGTGCTGTTCGAGGCTTTCGTGGAGGCGGGCAAGCAGGCCGGTCACCCCTATACGGAAGATTTCAACGGTCCGCAGCAGGAAGGCGTCGGCCCCTATCAGCTGACGATCAAGAATGGCCAGCGCTGCAGCGCGGCGAAGGGCTATCTGGTGCCTGCGCTCAACCGGCCGAACCTCACCATCGAGGTGGAAGCGCTTACCTCGCGCATTCTGTTCGAGGGCAAGAAGGCCGTCGGCGTCGAATATACGCAGAAGGGCGAGACGAAGGTCGCCAGGGCCGGCAAGGAAATCGTCGTGTCGGGCGGTGCGGTCAACACGCCGCAGATCCTTATGCTGTCCGGCATCGGCAAGGGCGAATATCTCCGGAAGTTCGGCCTCGATGTCGTGGCGGATCTGCCCGGCGTCGGCCAGAACCTGCAGGACCATCTCGATTGCGTCGTCATCAACGAATGCACCCAGCCGATCACGCTGCACAGCACGGTCAGCAATCCGCTGAAGCAGCTTGTGAGCGGCATGCAGTACACGTTCTTCAAGACGGGTCTTGCGACGTCGAACGGGCTCGAAAGCGGCGGCTTCCTGAAGACGCGGCCTGAACTCGAAATTCCCGATATCCAGCTGCATTTCGTGGCTGCGATGATGCGCGACCATGCTCGGATCAAATCCGACCGTCATGGCTTCACGGTCCACATCTGCCAGCTTCGTCCGGAAAGCCGCGGCTATATCGGCCTCAAGTCGACGAACCCGTCCGACCATGCGCTGATCCAGCCGAACTATCTGGAAGCGGAATACGACCGCAAGGTGATGCGCGAGGGCGTGCGCATGGTGCGCAACATCATTGCGCAGCGCGCGATGGACCCCTATCGCGGGCCGGAATTCTGGCCGGGTGCGGGCAAGCAGTCGGACGCCGAAATCGATGCCTGGATCCGCGAGACGGCGGAGACGATCTATCATCCGGTCGGCACGGCCAAGATGGGCAACGATCCGATGGCGGTGGTCGATGCGAAGTGCCGCGTGCACGGGCTGCAGGGCCTGCGCGTGGTCGATGCCTCCGTGATGCCGACCCTTGTTGGCGGCAACACGAACGCGCCGACGATCATGATCGCGGAGAAGATTTCCGACGACATGCTGGGCAAGGCGCCGCTGCCGGCCGAGCATGTGACGATCGCGGAAGATCGCGTGGGCCACGCAGCCTGATTTCCGCTTCGCACAAAACAAAAGCCGGTGTCGAAAGACACCGGCTTTTTTTGTCGGCTTCGAGCCTTCTGCCTAGCCCAGTTCTTCCTTGCCCTGGGTGGGTGCCTTCACGAGGCGCAGATAGGAGCGTTCGCTGCGAAGCGGCGCGCGGCTGCGGCTGGCATGGCTTGCGATGCTGGCAATGGCCACCGGTGGCCTTTCGGCGAGGATGCGCTGTGCGACGGCTTCGGCATCGCGCTGCGGTGTGCGCATGCGCTCCGGGTCGAGGCGGCGCAGGCGGTCGATCCACTGGCGGGCGAACATGCGGTCCCCGATCCAGGGAAAGCGGTCGACGGGAACGGCCGCGCCGAGCACACGGCTCATCGAGCCGTCTTCATGCGCGAGCGGGAGCAGGATCATCTCGAAGGTCGCTTCGCGGCCATCATTCGTAGCCGCGGTATATTCGATGACGGAGATGGTGGCATTGACCGTCACATCTTCAAGCGCGGCTTTCA
>JAJLKS010000364.1:0-9682 GCA_033838765.1 Alphaproteobacteria bacterium | reverse complement strand
GCCATCATCGCCGGGCTGATCGAGCGCCGCTTTCCGGGCCAGGAAAAGACCGGCCGTCAGGTCACCTTCTCTTCCGACCTCATCTATAACGTGCTGCGCGAACACGAACCGGACCATATCCTTCTGCGCGCCACTTTCAACGACGCTGCAACTGGTCTGCTCGACGTGGCGCGGGTGGCGGAGATGCTGAAGCGCATCAAAGGCCATATCCGCCTGAAACGCCTTGACCGGGTCTCTCCCCTTGCCGTACCGGTCCTCCTCGATATAGGCAAGGTCTCGGTTGGCGGCGAGACGGACGAGGCGCTACTCTCCGAAGCGGCGGACGAGCTGATCGCCGAAGCGACACGGTTGGTTTGAGGAAATGATGAAGGCGAGCCTGCGTCCGGCGGCAGAACAAGGAGACGGCACGGCTGTTCGCCCCGTCGCACATCCGTCACTCCGCGTCTGCGGCATGGCATTCGGCCTCCTGCCCGAAGGCGCGGCATGGCTGGCGGAAGAGCGTTTGCTTGTCGTTGCCGATCTTCACTTCGAGAAGGGGTCGGCCTTTGCCGCGCGCGGCGTGGTGCTCCCGCCTTACGACACGCGCGCGACCATCGCGCGGCTCGAAGCACTTGTGGAAAGGCTCAAGCCGCAAACCCTTGTCGCGCTCGGCGACAGCTTCCATGACGGCGAGGCGGAAACGCGGATGAATGCGGATGATGTGTCGCGCATTGCCCGGCTTTCGCGTTCGCTCGACTGGGTCTGGATCGCGGGCAATCACGATCCCGAGCCGCCACAGGGCTTCGGCGGTGCGGTCATGGCGGAGCTGCGCCTCGGCCCGCTCACCTTCCGGCATGAACCGCAGGCCGCGCCCGCGACCGGCGAGATTGCAGGCCATCTTCATCCCTGCGCCTCGGTGCGCGTACGGGGGCGGCGTCTCCGCCGCCGCTGCTTTGCGTCGGACGGCACGCGCATGATCATGCCGGCCTTCGGCGCCTATGCGGGCGGGCTCAATGTGCTGGATGAAGCCTATGATGCGCTGCTGCCCGGCCTCGACTTTCATGCATGGATGATGGGCGGCCGCACCGTCGTGCCCGTCGCCGCGCATCGCCTCGAAGCAGACTGAGGATCAGCCGAAGGTAGCGAGCACGGGGAAGGTCTCGAGCAGGAAAATCGCCAGCCGCTCGAACGTTCCCGTCAGCATCATCAATCCCGTGCCTGCAAGCAGAAGTCCCGCCGCGATTTCGACCTTCCGCATATGCTTGCGGAACTTCGCCGCAAAGCTGAGGAACCCTCGTACGGCAAAGGCCGCGGCAAGGAAGGGAATGCCGAGCCCGAGCGAGTAGACGGTGAGGAGCGAAACGCCCGCCGAAAGGCTTTCCTGCGCGGCGGCCAGCGTGAGGATCGTCGCGAGGATCGGCCCGATGCAGGGCGTCCATCCGAAGGCGAAGGCAAGGCCGAGAAGATAGGGACTCGCAAACTGCATCGGCAGGCTGCGCTCGCCCTCGCCGTTCCCCGGCAGGTGAAAGCGCGTGTCGCGGTTGAGCAGCGCGATGCGGAAAAGCCCCATATAGTGCAGGCCGAAGACGATGATGATCGCGCCTGCGATCTGCGTCAGGATCACCTTGTTCTGCAGGATGAACGGGTTGATGGCGGATGCGCTCGCGCCAAGCGCGACGAAAACCGTCGTGAAACCGAGCACGAAGCCGCTTGCCCCAAGCGCCACGCGCAGCGTCAGACCTTCGGAACCGAGCGGTTTGTCTTCCTCATCCTCGCGCGTCAGCTCTTCCAGCGACGTGCCGGCGATGAAGCAGAGATAGGCCGGCACCAGCGGCAATACGCAGGGCGACAGAAAACTGATGAGACCGCCAAGCGCGGCCGCAAGATATCCGACATCCATCACGACAATCCGTCTATCGCCGGTTCATCACCGCCGAGGCGAGCCAGCCCGCAAATGCTGCAACCAGCACTGCGATCAGCCCGTAAAGGAACGGGTCTTCATGCGCCATGCGATAAATCTCGCGCTCGACGCCCCTCTTGTCGATATAGAGCGGCGAGGAGATCGTGTCGACAATTTCCCCGTTCTGAAGCAGGTAGACCTTTGCGGTATATAGTCCCACCGGCACATTCGCCGGAATGTCGACAGTCGCGCGGAAAAGCGTCTGCCCGAGAAAGGTCACGCCGCCGGGCAGATTGATATAGAGGCCGTCTCGCCGCTGATTGCGGATCAGGGCCTTCCAGAAGGCGTTTTCCGCTTCCGGCTGCAGGTTCTGCGCAGCACCTTCGATGGATCGCGCCACCGGTATGCCGGGGTTGATGTTTTCGATGCCGATCCTGAGCGCCTTCAGCACTTCGGGTTCGGCGGTGACTTCCAGGGGTCTGGTGCTTGCGATGGCGTAATAACCCGGAACCGCAGGATAGGTGACCGAGTCATGATTGATCCAGAGTCCCGCGACGCGCTCCTTCTTTCGCACCGTCATCGGCTGCACCGGGCCTTGCACGACCACGACGATGTAGCGGTCCGCCGCGCGCGAGCCGGGCGTGCGGGCCTCGACGGCGCCGAAAAGCAGGATCTGCGTTCCCGTGAAATTGGAGCGAATGGCGATCTGGTGTTCGGAAAGATCGGTAACGAGAACATCCGCACGCACCGCCGCCGGCAGCATGATGCATGCGAGAACTGCAATCGCGCAGATGACCTGCTTCATCGCGTCACCTGCGTCTCGATGACGGAATAGAGATCGTCCGGCGTCACCACAAGGTCATAGCCGAGCCGCAATCCGATGAAGAGCAGAATAGCGGCCAGCAGCGCGCGCAATTGTTCGGCGGGCATCTTCTCGGCCATGCGCACGCCATATTGCGCCCCGATCACGCCGCCGATCACCAGCAGGAAGCCGAGCACGATGTCGACCGCCTGGTTTTCGACCGAATGAAGGATGCCCGTCACGGCTGCGACGAAAACGATCTGGAAGAAGGACGTTCCGATCACGACATTGGTCGGCATCCGAAGGAGGTAGATCATCGCCGGGATCAGGATGAAGCCGCCACCCACGCCCATGATCGCGGACAATACGCCGACGAAGAAACCGACGAGAACAGGCGGGATCACGCTGATATAGAGTTTCGAGCGCCGGAAGCGCACCTTGAAGGGCAGGCCGTGGATCCAGCTGTGGTGTCCGCCGCGCCGCGTGGATACGGCGCCGCCGCGCGCGGCGCGGATCGCCTGCACGCTTTCCACCATCATCATGGCGCCGATAACGGAAAGAAAGCCGACATAGACGACTGAAATCGCCAGATCGATCTGGCCGATCGCCGTCAGCAGCTTGAAGATGTAGATGCCGGTGAACGAGCCGACCACGCCGCCGGCAAGCAGCACGGTCCCCATCTTGAAGTCGATGGACTTGCGCGCGAAATGGGCAAGCGCTCCCGTCACCGATGAAGCGACGATCTGCGTCGCCTGGGTGCCAACGGCGACGGCAGGCGGAATGCCGAGAAAGATGAGAAGCGGGGTCATGAGGAAACCGCCGCCGATACCGAACATGCCCGATAGAAATCCGACGGCCGCGCCCATGGCCAGAATGGTCAGGATACTGACCGGCAACTCGGCGATCGGAAGATAGATCTGCATGTTGCGTGTGGCTCCGGCTTCCGGAGACCTTCAGGCAGAAATGCCGCCTCGTGGGAGGAAAAGGTCGGAATTCTGGGTAGCACGTCCCTCGGCCGATTCCCAGCAGAACTGGCCGGATCGCGAGGTCAGCTCAGGCGCGCTTCGAGCGAAGACAGCGTTTCGCGCGTCACCGTTCCCGTGATCGCGAGGCCTTCGGTCATCTGGTATTCGAGAATGGCATCGCGCGTCCGCGGGCCCATCAGCCCGTCCGGCGACCCCGCATCGTAGCCGAGCCTGTTCAGAAGCTCCTGCACGCGCGCGATGTCGGTCCGGCTCACCGCGGCGTCGCTGCCCGTCAGCGAGGAAACGTCCCACTGCTTCAATGACGAAAGGTCGCCATTGGCGACCGGATCGGGTGTCTTGGCGCGCCAGGTGCCGGAGGCGACTTTTGCCCGGGCAAGGTCTTCGGCGCTGAGTTCGGTTGCAATTGCATCGCGCTTGGCCGCGGCGCCCTGATCGCCGCCCTTGGCGGCAATATCGAGCCACTTGTAGGCCTCGACGGGGTTCTTCGGAATGCCAAGCCCGCGCTCGTTCAGGATCGCGAGATTGTACTGGCTGTCGCCAAGGCCGTAATCGGTTGCCTGGGTGAACCAGCCCGAGGCGGTCTTGAAGTCCTGTGCCGTTCCCCGCCCTTCGGCATGGATCACGGCGAGGTTGTGCATCGCTTTCACATTGCCGCCCTGCGCGGCCTTTTCGTACCACTCGCGGGCAAGCCGGTCGTCCTGCTTCACGCCGCGGCCCTTTTCATATTGCGTCGCGAGCCGGTACTGCGCGGCCGCAAGGCCCTGATTGGCGGAGCGCTCGAACCACTTGGCGGCTTCGGCCATGTCCTGCGCCACACCCTCGCCATTCGCATAGCGGTCGCCGACCGCGTACTGCGCGGCAGCATCGCCCCGATTGGCAGCGTCCATCAGCGTCACCTGCACAGGAGCCACTTCGACCGGCGTTGACGGCGCAGGCGTCAGCGGGTCCGCCGGTGTCAGCGTGGCCGTTCCGGCAGGCGTCGCCGTTGCAGGCGAAGGTACCAGCGCTTCGTTCGGCGTCGCCTCCGCCTCGGCGGGCGTGGTGGATGCCGGCGCGGCTGCATCGCCTGCCGCGGCGGTGCTGGCGCCGGCATCCTCCGGACTGGCCTCCGGATCGGGTTGAACTTGGGGCGTGTCGAGTACCATCGGGCGCTCGCCTGCCGTTTCGGAAGGGGGCTCGGTTGTTTGCGCCACAGGCGTGAGGGGGGCGGTG
The DNA here is from genome assembly GCA_033838765.1 of Alphaproteobacteria bacterium. Lineage (GTDB taxonomy): Bacteria > Pseudomonadota > Alphaproteobacteria > Parvibaculales > Parvibaculaceae > Parvibaculum. The sequence continues at coordinate 4,803 of JAJLKS010000364.1, read as the reverse complement.
CCGCCCTGCTGCATGACATAGACGCCCGCGAGAGCGGCCAGCACGACGAAACTTGCGGCCACGCCGAATACGAGCTTGCGGCGGCGGCCCTCGCCATTGTCCTGCGCCGAGTAGCGGGCGGGCGACGGGCCGAACCCGGCTCCAGCGCCATATTGCGGCTCCTGCCTTGCATGGGCGCCGCCCTGTGCGGCTGCCTGTGCGGCACGGCGCGCAGCGGCAAGGAAGTCGTTGGCGGCGCGCTCTCCGGCATTCTGTGCGGGTTCTTCCGGATCCGGCGGGATGATCCCGTCGTCGATATCGCCACGCATATCCGCATCGTCGTCGTAGTCGTCATCCGCGCGTTCTGCGAAAGGCGGGGGCGGTGCGCCGTCAAAAACATCGTTTCGGCGCTCGTTCGCCAAAGGCGGTGCTTCGAGCGAGCCGGTATCATAGGTTTCGTTGCGTGTGGCGCGCATCTCGCTGCGATAGGGCAGGCCCCAATCGCCGGGGCCGAAAGCCGGACCGAGATTGCCGCCAATCGCGGGAGACATCATCGGCGGCGCATCGAAGCCGGGCAGGCCGAACGAAGCGCCCGGCGGCGGAAAGCCCGGTATGCCGGCATTGATCTGCGGCGAAAGCGAAGCCTGCGCCTTTGCCGCCCTGGTTTCCTTTTCGAGCGAGTTGAGGCGGCTCGTCATGCGCTCGATCATCGCCTGCAGCGATGTCAGCGCTTCGCGCTCGCGGCCTTCGGTTGCCGAAAGATTTTCGCCGATGCCGGCAATCGCACGCTCGACGGTTTGCGCGGCTTCCATCGTCAGCCGCTCATTGTGCTCGAGGCGCTGCGCCATCTGTTCGAAGCGGGTCGCCAGCGCCTCGGGCACTTCGGTGCGGTGGGCGCGGTCCAGCTCTTCGAGCTTGCGGGCGATGTTCGTCACCGAACTTTCGACCGTCTTGACTGTCTGGTCGGTGCGGCTTTCGGTGCGTTCGAGGCGCTCTGCAATCTTGTCGAGATTGGACTGGAGCTTTTCGATTGCGGCGCGCTGACTTTCCGCCTGCGACTTTTCCTCGATCGCCTTCAGCGCCGCTTCGACGGCCTGCGGGCCGATACCCGTCACGCCCTGTTCCATTTTCTCGAGGCGCGTTGCGAGTTGCAGCAGCGTATGTTCGAGCGTCTGTTCGCGGCGCTTGGCTTCTTCGCGCGCAGCTTGCTGTTCCGCGCTTTCGACGCGATGCGAGAGCGAGGCGAGAGACTCGCGAATTTCGGAAAGCGTGCTGTCGGTGCGCTGTTCGGCGGTTTCGAGGTGGTCGACCACCGCGCTCACCGCTTTCTCGAGCGTCTGGATCGTGCGCTGGTCTTCGGGGCGCAAGCCGCCGCGGCCTCGCTCTGCGCGTTCCATCCGCTCGCCCAGCATCTGCAGCTTCCGCTCCAGCGGATCGAGCGCCCGCGCTTCCGGATATCTGTCCTCCATCTCGTGCTCCGACTGATCGAGGCGATGGGCAAGATGGCCCACCGTTGCTTCGAGCTTGCGCGTCATTTCCGCCGTGCGCCGTTCGCTGCTGTCGACGCGCTGCACCAGTTCGCGGACCGCTTCGCCGAGCGGGCCGAGATCGATCGCCGGTTTGGGTTGCGGTGCCTGGGGTGCCGCCTGCTGAGGCTCCGAATATCTGCTCTGCATGGCAGATGGCTCCTGTCGGCCTACTTCGTCGGTGCCGGTGTCCATGATGACCTGGTTCAACCAGGCGCCAAGCGTCACGCCTGCCCTGCGGGCAGCCTGCTTGGCCGCTTCTCGCGCCTCGGGCTCAATGCCCTTGACGCTCCATGGAACCCCCGATCGCATCCGAATCACTATGCCCGTTTACCCTACGGGCCAGTATAAACCGCGCTATCTGGTATTTCTAAACGCTGACTGGCCCTAAATCTTGCTGCGATACGTTGGGTCTCCGCCGGCGCACAAGGTTGCGGCGGGACGTGCTGTTTCAGCACACCAATAAAACGGCAAGGTCGGTAAACACCGGGTTAACCGGCGGTCCTTGAGCGTTCGAAAGCGGGCCCGTCCAAACGTTCTTTCGTATAGGGGGGCTAGTCGAGCGGATGCCGGTTCCTGAGGGCGAGCATGGCGCCATCGGACCAGCGCGACCATTGCCGCGCCTTGGCGAGATAGGCGTCATGCGACGCGGCAACGCGGCCCGCAAGCTCGCTTGAAGCCGCAAGTTCGGCCAGAACCTCGCCCGACACGCGGGCAAGCGCGGCAGTCACAGGCTCCGGCCATTCGCGCAGTTCCGGGCCGCCCTCTGCCGTCAGCCGTGCAAAGGCCTCGATATTGTGGAAGGTGAAATCGGCCAGCGCCTCCGCCGCACTCGCCATGGCCGCGCCGCGCACAATGTCCTGAAGATCGGCAGGCAAGGCGCTGAATTTCTCTTTGTTTACAAGAAGTTCGAGCGCAGGCCCCGCTTCGTGGAAGGCCGGCAGATAGTAATATTTTGCCACCCGGTCCAGCCCGAAGGCCATATCGTTCCAGGGGCCGACCCATTCGGCGGCGTCGATCGTGCGGTTCTGCATGGAGCTGAAGATTTCGCCGGGCGGCGTCAGCACGACGCTCACACCCAGCCGGCGCATCACCTCGCCGCCAAGCCCCGCGATGCGGAAGCGGAGCCCCTTGAGGTCGTCGAGCGTGTTGATTTCGCGGTTGAGCCAGCCGCCCGCCTGAACTCCGCTCGAACCGGCATAGAATGGTTGGACGCCAAATGGCGCATATGCCTCGTCCCAAAGCGCCTGCCCGCCGCCGAATTGCAGCCAGCCCGCCATTTCCGGCGCCATCAGTCCGAAGGGGACGCCCGTGAAATAATGAAAGACCGGGTTCTTGCCCTGCCAGTAATAGGGCGAGCCATGCCCCATCTCGCAAACCTGGCCCTGCGACACGGCGTCGAAGACCTCGAAAGGCGGAACGAGTTCTCCCGCGCCATAAAGTTTCACCGTGAGGCGCCCGCCCGACATGGCGCCGATCCGGTCGGCCAGCCGCTGTGCATTGACGCCGACGCCCGGCGCGCCTTTCGGCCAGGCCGTCGCCATGCGCCATTCGATGCGGTCGTCGGCGCGCGCTGCTGTGGCAAGCGCGGGCATGGCGATCGCACCTGCCGCCGCGCCGAGAAATTCCCTGCGTTTCATCTTCATGAGCCCCCGGAGATTCGACTGCGCGAGCATGTCACCGCAGGGCCAACCCCCGCAATGACTTTGCGGTGCCTGCGCTCAGGGGCCGGAAAAGACCTGTACGGCAATGATTTTCTGGCCGCTGCGCGCAATGCCGATGCCGCTGCGCGTGAAATCGGGCGACTGCATGTTGCGCCGATGCTGCGGGCTTGTCGCCCATTTGCCGACAAGCTCGGCAGCTAGCTGCGCATCGTTCATGGCTGCATAGCGTGCGCCTTCGACCACCTGAATATTCTCCGCCACACTGCCCTTGAACGCGGGCGAGACGGCGAGCACCCGTTCGCGCGGACCCTGTCCATCCGGATTGTGATGGCCGTAGAAATTGCGAAGCTGCATATCGGCCGCGTGAACGGCCGCCGCGCGCTGCAGCGACCCATCGTTCGAAAGCGGCGCCGCGCCGCGCTTGGCCCGCGATGTGTTTACGGCTTTCAGCACTTCCGCGGCCAGCGGGCTATCCGATTGCGCAGCCGCACTCGCTCCTTGCGGCAGGCTTTGGGTGTTCACCTCGCGCGGCTTGTCCGCGGAAGGACCGGCGGCACAGGCCGCGAGAAGGCTGGCGGCAACGACAAGCAGGGCGTGGACGGCAACGCGCTTCATCTTCTTCCTCTCCGGTTTCATCCGGCGCCACTAGACCATTGCCGGCAGCGCACGGCAAAAATTATCGAGTCCTTCTTGACGCTTACGTCAACGTCAAATAGAGTCCGGTCTACTTTCAGAAAATCGGCTGAAAACAGCCAAAATACGAGCTTGAAACGCCATCGGTCCTGTCCGCTCGGCTCCATGCCGCCGGACCGGCAGTCAGGGAGAGAGTTCATGGAACAGCAGCTTTACACGGAGGCCGCCGCCGCCCCGAAGCGCAACGGCGCGGCGCATTGCGAAATGCCAGGCGTCACCTACTCGATCACGGAGCTGGCCGAAGAGTTCGGTCTCACCACCCGCGCCATCCGCTTTTACGAAGACAAGGGCCTGCTGAAGCCCGAGCGCAAGGGCCAGACCCGCATTTATTACCCGCGTGACCGCGCCCGCCTGACGCTGATCGTTCGCGGCAAAAATGTCGGTCTTGCTCTTTCCGAGATCAAGGAAATCCTCAGCCTCTACGATCTGCGCGACGGGTGCGAAACCCAGAACCGCGTCGCTGTGGACAAGTTCCGCAAGCGCATCGCTCAGCTTCATGAGCAGCGCAGCGAAATCGACCTGCAGATCCGCACTCTCGAAGAGAGCTGCGCCCGGCTTGAGGCCCAGATCGAGGTGCAGGTGAAGGAAGCGAAGAAATCCGGCGCCGCGTCTGCCGCTGCGGCAAAACCGGCGAAGACGAAAAAGCTCGAAAAGGCTATCGTCTGAGGTAACGGCGCCCCTTCCATGCCGAGGGGGCGCTCCTTACCTGCCGGAGGAATCTCATGCCGAGCTACAAGGCGCCGCTGCGCGAATACCGTTTTCTGTTGAATGAGTTGCTGGACTTCTCGCAATACTCGGACTTGCCGGGCTTTGCGGATGCGCCTGCCGACCTCGTCGACGCCATTCTGGAAGAAGCGGCGAAGCTGACGGAAGAAGTGCTGCAGCCCCTGAACCAGATTGGCGATCGCGAAGGCTGCAAGCTCGAAAACGGCGTGGTGACG
>JAJLKS010000363.1:0-2822 GCA_033838765.1 Alphaproteobacteria bacterium | reverse complement strand
AGCGCCAGCGTGTCGGCATCCTTTTCGCCCCTGGGCAGCGACTTCGGCTTCGTGCCCGCATGTGACGGCGCCTCGGCTTTCCGGGTGAGCGCTTCGGCCTCGCGCGCGGACAGTCCCTTCGCAACGATCTCGCGCGCAAATTCCTCCGCCCGCTCATGGCCGATCAGCGGCCGCGCCTGACCGGCCGAGAGCTTGCCTTCCTCGATCAGCCCGCGCACGCCGTCGGGCAGCGTCAGAAGGCGAAGCGTGTTCGCGACATGGCTGCGGCTCTTGCCGATCAGCTTCGAGAGCTTCTCCTGCGTATAGTCGAATTGCTGCATCAGCCGCTCATAGCCCGCCGCCTCTTCGACGGCGTTGAGATCGGCGCGCTGCACATTTTCGATGATCGCGATTTCGAGCGACTCGGCATCCGTCAATTCCTTGACGATGATCGGCACCTGATGAAGCTGCGCCGCCTGGGCCGCGCGCCAGCGCCGCTCGCCCGCGACGATCTCGAATGCATTTGCCTCACCGGCAACGGGTCGCACGACGATCGGCTGCAGGATACCCTTCTCGCGGACCGAGTTGGCGAGGTCCTCGAGATCCTCCGGCCGGAAGGTGTGGCGCGGCTGGAACGGGTTGGGACGCAGGAATTCGATCGGCACTTCGCGCACGCCGCGCGGGGCGGGCGCTTCCTTGTCGCCCAGCGCGAAGGCGGTGTCCTCGCCGATCAGCGCCGCCAGACCACGTCCGAGCCGGCTCGGTGTATCCTCTGCCATAGCCATCGCTTCCCTTCCAATGCCGTCCGTCAAAACCCGTCCGCCTCTATCCGATACTCGACCCGATACGCAAGGTCCCTCGTCTTTGAGCCCTTTGCCCGGTAGCGCCAGCCCTACCCGCCATAAATGGCGGAAAATCGGGGCGGCCCGGCCGCCAGCCCTACCCCGTATGACCCATTTTCAAATGGTTTCAAACGGTTAAAGGATTTTCTTGAGACAGGTCAGATCGCCTGCCCTATTCACCGTCGAAAGTCACGCCGCAGACCGCCGGATCGCCCGCTCGCGCTGGATCATTTCTGCGGCGAGCTTCATATAGGCCTTGGAGCCGGCGCAGCGATGGTCATAGACCAGCGCGGGCTTGCCATAGGAAGGCGCCTCCGAAATGCGGACATTGCGCGGAATGACCGTGCGATAGACCTTGTCGCCGAGATGGGTGCGCACATCGCTGGCCACCTGGTCCGACAGCTTGTTGCGCTGGTCGAACATGGTCAGCACGATGCCCTGGATTTCAAGGCGCGGATTGAGGCTCGTCTTGACCCTCTCCACGGTGCGCAGCAACTGGCTCAAACCTTCCAGCGCGAAGAACTCGCATTGCAGCGGCACCAGGATCGCATCCGCCGCCGTCATCGCATTGATGGTTAGAAGGTTCAGCGAGGGCGGGCAGTCGATCAGCAGATAGGAATAGGGCCGCGCCGTCATCGCTGTTTCGGCTTCGCTCGTTTCGCGCGGCTTGCCATTGCGCGGCATGCGGGCGAGCGCATCCCGCAGCCTGTGCGAGCGGCGCTGCACCGTTGCAAGCTCAAGCTCGGCGCCGAGCAGATCCATCGTGGACGGAACAATATCGAGGCCCGGCACTTTCGTCGGCACCACCGCATCTTCGATCAGCGCCGCGCCGATCAGCACATCATAGGCCGATACCTTGCGCTCCGCCGTCGTTATGCCGAGGCCGGTGCTGGCATTGCCCTGCGGATCGAGATCGACGATCAGCACACGCTCGCCGACAGCGGCCAGCGCCGTACCGAGATTGATTGCGGTTGTCGTCTTGCCCACGCCGCCCTTCTGATTGGCAACAACGAGAATGCGCGGACGATCCGTGGACGGAGCAACAAGCCGGTCCGACCCGGTAGTGCCTTGCGTGGAAGGAATGGAAGCGGCTGCCTTTGCCGCGTCAGCTACCAGCGTCTTGTCGGTCTGTTCCATGGAGGCCTCTCACCTTCAGCACGGAACCGCCGGGGTCCGACTGACTGGGGGAATGTTCTGCCTCGAATATCCAATGTTTCCGGGCTTCGGTCAATTCGTCCTGAAGCCCCTGCCCCTTTAAAAAGAGGCCCAGACTGTCGGGCCCGAAAAGCGGTGCCGCCCAGCCGAACAGCCGGTCCAGCGGCGCCAGCGCCCTGGCCGAAATCACATCGAAAACCCCCGCCCCCTCGGCAAAGGCTTCAATCCTCATATTATGGACCTGCGCCGGCGCACCCGTCACGCGGATCACCTCCCGCATGAAGACGCATTTCCGCTGGTCGCTTTCGACCAGATGCATCTCGAAGCCCGGCCTTTCCCTGAGGAGAATGGCCACAACCAGCCCCGGAAAGCCACCACCGGAGCCAAGATCGGCCCAGCGCCGGGCGCCCTCGGGAGCAAGCCCGGCGAGCTGGGCGGAATCAAGCATATGACGCCGCCAAAGCTCATCCAGAGTACTGGCGGAAACGAGATTTATGCTTTTCTGCCACTTCCGGAGCAGGGACTCGTATTGCGTGAGCAGGGCAATTGTTTCACGTGAAACATGTGTCGCGGCGGAAAAGGATTCCGCATCAATGACTTGAGGGCTACCGGACACTATATGTTGGGCCATACTATATGTAGGCCTCAAGCTGTGCGCTTTTGTTTCACGTGAATCATCAGGGTTGTCAGTGCCGCCGGGGTCACGCCATCCACCCTCGCCGCCTGGCCAAGCGTGGCCGGCCGCGCCGCCGCCAGCTTCTGCCGCACCTCGATGGAAAGGCCCGAAATGGCGGCGTAATCGATGCCCGAAGGCAGCGCCAGCCCCTCATCCTTCCGGAAGGCCCT
>JAJLKS010000362.1:0-1916 GCA_033838765.1 Alphaproteobacteria bacterium | reverse complement strand
TGTCCAGTTCCACCCGGAAGTCGTGCACACGCCGCGTGGCCGCGACATGCTGTGGAACTTCACGCATCGCATCTGCGGCTGCAAGGGCGACTGGACCATGGCCGCCTTCCGTGAAACGGAAATCGCGAAAGTGCGCGCGCAGGTCGGCAAGGGCAGAGTGATTTGCGGCCTCTCGGGCGGCGTCGATTCATCCGTCGTCGCCGTGCTGCTGCATGAGGCGATCGGCGATCAGCTTCAATGCGTCTTCGTGGATACCGGCATGATGCGCGCGGGCGAGGCCGATCAGGTCGTCTCGCTCTTCCGCGATCACTACAACATCCCGCTCGTGGCGGTCGATGCGAGCGAGCTCTTCCTCGGCAAGCTCGAAGGCGTGACCGACCCCGAGCAGAAGCGCAAGATCATCGGCGCAACCTTCATCGACGTCTTCGAGGCCGAAGCGAAAAAGGTCGGCGGCGCGGACTTCCTCGCGCAGGGCACGCTCTACCCGGATGTGATCGAAAGCGTTTCCTTCGCGGGCGGCCCCTCCGTCACCATCAAGAGCCATCACAATGTCGGCGGGCTGCCTGAGCGCATGAACATGAAGCTCGTGGAGCCCTTGCGTGAACTCTTCAAGGATGAAGTCCGCGCCCTTGGACGCGAGCTTGGCCTGCCGGAACAGTTCGTCGGCCGTCATCCCTTTCCGGGACCGGGCCTCGCCATCCGCGTGCCGGGTGAGATTACGCGCGACCGCCTCGAAATTCTCCGCAAGGCAGACACGATCTATCTGGAGGAAATCCGCGCCGCCGGTCTCTACGATGAAATCTGGCAGGCCTTCGCCGTGCTGCTTCCCGTCCGCACCGTCGGCGTCATGGGCGACGAGCGCACCTATGACTATGTCTGCGCCCTCCGCGCCGTGACCTCGCTCGACGGTATGACGGCGGACTACTATCCCTTCACCCACGAATTCCTGGGCCACGTCTCTACCCGCATCATCAACGAAGTCCGCGGCATCAACCGCGTCGTCTATGACGTGACCTCGAAGCCGCCGGGAACCATCGAGTGGGAATAGAGAAATGAAAAACGGCAGGGTCTCCCCTGCCGTTTTGCTTTCCAGGTCTTCGACGAAAGCCGTCAGTGCAGGCCCGACGCCTTGTCGATGGCATCCTTGTCGCGCACGGCGCCCTTGGCGGCGCTGGTCACGAAGGCGGCATAGGTCTTGAGCGCGGTGGAGACGGCGCGCTTGCGCGGCTTTGCCGGCTTCCAGCCCTTGGCGTCCTGCTCGGCGCGGCGCGCGGCAAGTTCCTCGTCGCTCACCTTGAGATGGATGCCGCGTCCCGGCACGTCGATCTCGATCATGTCCCCCTCGCGGACAAGACCGATCGCGCCGCCTTCCGCCGCTTCCGGCGAGGCATGGCCGATGGAAAGGCCCGACGTGCCGCCGGAGAAGCGGCCATCCGTCACCAGCGCGCATTTCGCGCCAAGACCCTTCGACTTGAGATAGGAGGTCGGGTAGAGCATTTCCTGCATGCCCGGGCCGCCGCGCGGTCCCTCATAACGGATGACGACGACATCGCCCGCCTTCACGCGATTGGTCAGGATCGCGCTCACCGCATCGTCCTGGCTCTCGAAAACGCGCGCCGGTCCCGCGAATTTCAGAATGCTCTCGTCGACGCCCGCCGTCTTCACGATGCAGCCATCGAGCGCGATATTGCCGTAGAGCACGGCAAGTCCGCCATCCTTCGAGAAGGCATGCTCTACGCTGCGGATCACGCCGCCCTCGCGGTCGGTGTCGAGGCTTTCCCACTTCCGGTTCTGGCTGAAGGCTGTCTGCGTCGGCACGCCGCCGGGGGCGGCGAGGAAAAGTTCCTTCGCCGCCTCGCTCGCCGTGCTCCGCTTGATGTCCCATTCGTTGAGCGCATCGCCAAGCGATGCCGCGT
>JAJLKS010000361.1:0-2492 GCA_033838765.1 Alphaproteobacteria bacterium | reverse complement strand
GGCGAGTTGCGCGGCTTCGAGGAACGCGCACGCTATATGGTCTCGATCGCCGAGGAGGCGCTTGCGGATATCGACGCCGGACCCAAGGAAGGTTTCCGCCGCTGGGTACGCCGCGAACCTCTCGGTGTCGTCCTTGCCGTCGCGGCCTGGAACTACCCCTATCTGATTGCTGTAAATTCGGTCGTGCCGGCCATCATGGCGGGCAATGCCGTAATCCTGAAACATTCCGGCCAGACGCCTCTTTGCGCCGAGCGATTTGCCGCCGCCTTCGAGAAAGCCGGTGCACCGGACGGCCTCTTCCAGGCCATCCATATGAGCCACGACATGACGGAGCGGACGATCGGCGACAAGCGCGTGGACCATGTGGTCTTCACCGGCTCCGTTGCCGGCGGCCACGCCGTGGTGCGCGCCGCCGTCGACCGGTTCATCGATATCGGGCTTGAACTCGGCGGCAAGGACCAGGCCTATGTCCGCGCCGATGCGAACCTGCCTTTCGCCATCGAGAACCTGGTGGACGGCGCCTATTTCAATTCCGGCCAGTCCTGCTGCGGCAAGGAACGTCTCTATGTCCATGCCGATGTCTATGACGATTTCGTCGAAGGCTTCGTGGACCTCGCCAAGAAGTACAAGCTCGGCAGCCCGCTCGACCCGGACACGACCATCGGCCCGATGGTGCGTGCCTCCGCCGCCACCTTCGTGCGCGGCCAGATCGAGCAGGCTAAACGTGCGGGCGCGAAGGCGCTGATAGGCGAGGCGCATTTCCCCGCCTCGAAACCGGGCACGCCCTATCTCGGCCCCGAAGTGCTGGTCGATGTGAACCATCAGATGGATGTGATGCGGGAGGAAACCTTCGGCCCCGTCATCGGAATTATGAAAGTTTCGTCCGACGAGGAAGCCATCGGTCTGATGAACGACAGCACACTCGGTCTCACCGCTTCCGTCTGGACGGAAGACGAAGAGGCGGGCGAGAAGATCGGCGAACGTATCGACACAGGCACCTTCTTCCTCAACCGCTGCGACTATCTCGACCCTGCCCTTGCCTGGACCGGCGTCAAGGATACCGGCCGCGGCGCAACGCTCTCCCGCGTCGGCTATGAACATCTCACCCGGCCGAAGAGCTATCACCTGAGAACAAAGACAAAATGATCGACACTTATCCGAGCGTCACCGGCAACTGGAATTTCCCGACCAAGATCCGCTTCGGCGCGGGCCGCATCAAGGAACTCGCCGAGGCTTGCGGCGCGGCGGGCATCGAGCGTCCGCTCCTCGTCACCGATCCGGGGCTGAAGCCCCTGCCGATGATCGCCGAGGCGCTCGCGCTCCTAGAGAAGAGCGGTCTCGCAGCCGCGATCTTCGCCGATGTCCACCCGAACCCCGTCGGCGCCGACGTGGAAGCAGGCCTCAAGGCCTTCGCCCGCGGCAAGCATGACGGCGTCATCGTCTTCGGCGGCGGCAGCGCCATGGATGCCGGCAAGGCGATTGCCTTCATGTCCGGCCAGACGCGCCCCATGTGGGACTATGAAGACCGCGAGGACTGGTGGACGCGCGCCGACCCGAAAGGCATCGCGCCCGTCATCGCCGTGCCGACCACGGCAGGCACGGGCTCGGAAGTCGGCCGCGCCGCCGTCATCACCGATGAGAGCGACCACACGAAGAAAATCATCTTCCACCCGAAGATGATGCCGGTCGATGTGATTGCCGATCCTGAACTCACCATCGGCCTGCCGCCGCACATCACGGCAGCAACGGGCATGGACGCGCTGTCCCACAGCCTCGAGGCTTTCTGCTCGCCTTTCTGGCACCCGCTCGCCCAGGGCGTGGCGCTCGAAGGCATGCGTCTCTGCAAGGAATGGCTGCCCGAGGCGACAAAGCGCGGCAGCAATGTCGAAGCCCGCGCCTTCATGATGGCGGCGTCTTCAATGGGCGCGACGGCCTTCCAGAAGGGGCTAGGCTCGATGCACGCCATGAGCCATCCCTGCTCGTCGCTGCGCGGCACGCATCACGGCCTCACCAATGCCGTGGTGATGCCTTATGTGCTCGTCCACAACAAGAAGGCGGTCGATGAAAAGCTCACCGCCGCCGCGCGCTATCTCGGCCTCAAGGACCAGAGCTTCAACGGCTTTGTGGATTGGGTGCTCGCGCTCCGCGAGGAAGTAGGCATTCCGCATACGCTGAAAGCGATTGGCGTCGATACCGACATGATACCGGAAGCAGCCCCGATGGCGCTCGAAGACCCGTCCACAGGCGGCAATCCGCTTCCCATGACCGTCGGCGAATACGAGACGCTCTACGCCAATGCGATAGAAGGTAAGCTCGTCTGATCAGTTGGGCCCACCCGGCTGCCAGCGCCCGTTTGAATCATAGCCTCCGGGCCGGTAGCCGCGCGGGCTTCCGTCAGGCGCAAGCGGCGGGGGCCCGCCATCTCTGTATTGCGGCCTGACCCAGCTTCCGGTTTCGCCGATATGGCCGGGGACGAAGCTGCGTCGCGGCTC
>JAJLKS010000360.1:0-2360 GCA_033838765.1 Alphaproteobacteria bacterium | reverse complement strand
CGATCCTTCCTGTCTTGCTGGCTATGGGCGTACCCCGTCCGCACTCGCGGCCGATGATTGGCGAATTGCCATGCGTGATAAAGGGATCGCGCCGACCCAAACTCTCGCGGCCCGCCTGATAGGAGATGGCTTTGCGGGTGTGCTGGTGCGCAGCTTCGCGCGAGGCGCCGCGGTCTCAGACCTCAATCTTGTTCTTTGGCGTTGGGGCGATGCGCGTCCGGCCCGCCTGGTTCTCAACGACACCGAGGGCAGGCTCCGCTGAGATGTTCCGGCCTTCGGCCCGTTCTCCTGCCAGCGCCTTTCGCTTGTCTATATGCCGTAATCTGCTTCAGGATTGACGCCGGTGGCGTTGGGGCGATGCGTGGCCGCTTTAGGCCGGACGTCGCCCATGGACAATGGGGGGCAAATGGGGGATTGGCGTGGCGAGCTTTTCGTGGCGCTCGAGCGTGCCGGCGCAGAGATTGCCCAGGCGCTTGTCTCCGAGCATGCGCTTTTCGTCTATAGCTGGACTGCGATCGTGGTCTTTCTCGCTATCTGCGCGCGTGTGGTGCGCCCGGTCAGGCGACTCCTTGAGGATTTCAGCGAGGCGGACCTCATCGCGAAACGGCCGGGCCCGGAGGCGATTAAGCCTGATAGCATCCGCAAGGACATCGCACGCTTGCAGCAAATCGCCCGCGACAATATCGGGCGGCTCATGCGCCTGTCTTTGCTGCTGGTCATGGCTGGCCTTATCGCTCCCGCTCTCGTCATCGCGCTCATTGTCGCCTTTCAGAACTGGTTCCTGCCTGGCGCACCGGCGCTTGCCGTCGCAGGTGTCCCGGCCGCCTACGACATGCTCACGGGTTCGGATGTTTTTCTCTTCATCATCGATCAGGGGATGCGCGGCTTTCTCGGCGACATATTTGAGGTCTTCGGCATTACTCTCGTTGAGGCTCAAAACAACGCCGACAATCTGATCTTCTCTACCTTCGTCTTTCTCTACCGCCTCATCGCCCAGGCGATATCGCTTTGCCTCCTCGGCGTTGCGATCCGCGTCTTCTGGGGCCGACGGCGTCTTCGGAGCACACTTGCGCGTCTTGAGGACCGGCTCTCTCGCGCCGAGGCGGCGTGATGCGGGCTCCACATCCTGCGCGGGGATGCTGCCCTTCCTGCCGTCATCACATAGGCGAGATTTGGGTCGTACACGCCACAACGGTACTAGTTGAGCCCCGGCCGTGCGGCCGGACCCAAGCGATCCAGGCCGCGCGCGATCGCTGCGAGGTGGGTTTCCATATCGGCTGCGGCTTCCTCTCCGCAGGTTTCTGTCAGGATCGATAGCCAAAGCGATAGGGCTGTGAGGCAGAGGCGGGCGCCTTCGATGTCTTGCTGATAGTCGGGCATGGCCTGTTCCTTTCGGTCTGATGCTGCCGAGAACAGGCTAGGCGCGCTTCATGAGGGCGGGGATAAGGTCGTGCATCGCGGGAGGCGGGATTGGCCGCGCCGTCCTTGCCAAGGCCTTTCCCTCTTCTTGTTTGATGCTCCCTGTTCGCGCGATCGAAATTCCCTGTTCGGGGGTAAAAATTCCCTGTTCCGAATTGTAGGGAATTTTCCGGCAAGTCCCTGCGCTATTGGCGCTTTTTGCGGAACAATTCCTCGTTTTTGCCGCCTTTTCCTCTGAATTCCCTGTTCTTTCCCTGTTTAACAGGGAAAATCGGCCACGCGCGTGAAGTCACGATCTGAGGCTATTGCTTTCCATGAAAATCGCCGAGCGCTGGTTCGAGAAACAATCCGTTGGCGATGGTGTGACGCTCCTCTACGAGCCGCATGTCCATCCCTTCATTCGCTGCAATATCTGGCATGTAGCGGGCCGCGACCGCGATCTCCTGATCGATACGGGCACGGGCGTTGCCTCGCTGCGAGCGGAGATTGCAAAACTCACGGATAAACCCGTTGCCGCGGTTGCAACCCACATCCATTACGATCATGTGGGCTCCTTCCATGAGTTCGACTGCCGCCTTATGCATGAGGCGGAGGCGCCGCTCATGCGCGACTACCGCGAATTCGCCGCGCTCGACATGGCGTATTTCCCCGAAGACATTCGCGCGAGCCTTGCCGGCTATGGACTTTCGGAGGAGGGCGGGGCGCTTATCGATGCGCTGCCGCATGAGGGCTATGACATCGCCTCATATGATGTGCGCTCGGTCGAGGCCACCGGCACTCTCGGCGAGGGCGATGTGATCGATCTCGGCGACCGGCACTTTTCGGTGTTCCATCTGCCCGGCCATTCGCCGGGCTCGATCGGGCTTTTCGAGGCGGCGACGAAAACGCTCTTCTCCGGCGATGCCATCTATGACGGGCCGTTGCTGGACGAACTGCCGGGC
>JAJLKS010000359.1:0-1427 GCA_033838765.1 Alphaproteobacteria bacterium | reverse complement strand
CGCCCGCCAGCTCGGCGGCGACATGCAGCTCATGGCAAGCCTTATCACCGGCGGCACCATCCTCGCCGTCGTCACCATGCCGCTGATGCTGTGGTGGCTGGGGTAAGCATAGAGGACGAGATGACGGCCCTCAGGATCGCCCGCACCATATTGCTTCTCACCTTGGCAATCTCCGGCACGGCATTCGCCGTGGGTTACTTTGGCGTGAGCTATCACGAACTCGCCATCGTGCTGGGCTTCGCCGCCACCGCCGTCATGTTCCTCGCTGCGGTCGCCTGCGTCGTCATCCAGTTCGTGATCCCGCTGCTGAAAGATATCGCGGGCAGAAGGCGCTGAGCGAGGCCCCAGAAATAGGGGATGTACAACATGACGGACTTCACCACTGAGGCGATGTTCTTTCTGCCGCGTCTCCTTGGTAGGCAATGCCCCGCATCAGAAGGCGCGGAAACCTCCTGCATTCATTGTAGTCGTATAGAAAAACGGTCTCGATGCCCAAAGCGGTGAGATAGCTGCAGGCGGTCTCCTCAACTCCAATTTCGGAAGCGTACATAGGATCGTCACGGATCAAGATTCCGCGGTCGCTTGCGAAAAGAGCGCCCCATGCAATAGTCAATCCAACGAATATCCAGCGTATTATTTTCACTAAGCCACCCGCGCCCGCTCCGTGATCGCCCTCACATCCGCGCCCACCGGCAGCGTGCCGTAGACATCGCCCCAGTCGCGGCCGAGGCGCGTGGCGCAATAGGCATCCGACACGAAGCCCGGCGCGTGTTGCAGCAGGATCGAGCCCGCGGCGACTTTCGCCATCTGCTCCACCACCTGCCGCGAGCGCGCCTCGAGCGAACCCATATCGGTGAACGCATCCTTCAGCGCATCGAGCGCGCCGTCATAGGCCGCATTCGCGCCCCGCGCCTTGTCGAGCTCCGCAAACACGACATCGAGCGCCTGCGGCTCGCGCATCAGCGCGCGCAGCACGTCGAGGCACATGACATTGCCCGAACCTTCCCAGATCGCATTGACCGGCATCTCGCGATAGATGCGGCCCGCGATGCCTTCCTCCACATAGCCATTGCCGCCGAGGCATTCCATCGCCTCATAGGCGAGGTTCGGTGCGCGCTTGCAGACCCAGTATTTCGCGACCGGCGTCATGATGCGGCGGAAGGCGGCCTCCGCCTCGTCTTCATGCGCCCGGTCGAACGAACGCGCCACGCGGAAGGAAAGCGCCGTCGCCGCCTCCGTCTCGAGCGCGAGATCGGCAAGCACATTCGCCATCAGCGGCTGGTCGATCAGCTTTTTCTGGAAGACCGTGCGGAAGGAGCAGTGATGCACGGCCTGGGACACGGCCTGCCGCATCATCCCCGCCGTCGCCACCGCGCAATCGAGCCGCGTATAGGTCGCCATCTCGATGATGTTCCTGACGCCGCGCC
>JAJLKS010000358.1:0-3157 GCA_033838765.1 Alphaproteobacteria bacterium | reverse complement strand
GCCATCATTCACTTCGACGAATGTGCCGACCTTGGTGAGGCGCGGGCGGATTTCCTCGATCACATCGCGGAACTCGCTGCCATAGACAACGGTCTGCGCGTCTGAATTGTCGAAGATGTAGAAGACTTCGTCCGGCTTGTAGCGGTAGTTCACATTCACATGGGTGAGCCGCGCCTTGTAGCTCGCGGCGAGCGTTTCCATGTATTCGGGCCGGTTGCGCATGTAGAAGGCAACCTTGTCGCCCGGCTTTGCGCCGCGCTCGATCAGCGCGCGGGCAAGGTTGTTGCTGCGCTTCGTCGTTTCGCCCCAGGTGATGCGGCGCGTGCCATGCACGAAGGCGGGTGCGTCCTGCGGCAGCACAGGGGAAATGGCGTCGAGGATGTCCCCGAGATTCCAAGGCATTCTAGTCCTCCCAGACAGATGTTGAGCGCCGCCGCCTCTTTGCCGGGCAGTCGGCCAGTTCTTTTGCGAGATACTATAGGAGGGAAATGCGGAGCGGTCATCCGCAAGAGCGGATCAGCAGGGCAGGCCGGGTCCGCCTTCGGTGCTGGCAACGAGGCAGGCGACCGATGTGCCGGGCGCCCCGCTCTTCAACAGCTGTTCTATGACGTCGCGGAAAGGCCCGTCCACGCGCACGGCGGTATTCGGGTTCATGCGGCCGTTGTAGGGGCGGCCGGAAATATGGGTAATCGCATTGAGCTGCGTCGAGTTGACGGCGATCAGGTAGGAGACGCCATCTTCGCGCAGCACCAGCGGCCCGCCGGACCAGCCCGGCATCATGTCGCAATCATGATTGAAGACGCGCATGTCGAAGCCATTGAGATCGGAAAAGCGCTTCGGCATCGGCCCGCATCCATCCGACACCTGAAGCGGCCCGCGCTCTCCATTGTGCCCGGCGAGGAGGAAGGTTGCGCCATTGGCGCGCAGGGAATTGGCATCTGCCTCGTCGAGCACGCGGGGGATCAGCCGGTCGAGGTCTTCCGGCAGGCGCCGGTCGAGCACGGCGACTGCCCAGTCATTGTGCCAGTTGCGGTGGAGCTTCACCGCGCCCGTCTTGAGGAAAACGATGCCTGCGGCGCGGGCAGGATCGGCGGCGGGATGGAACTCGCAATCCGTCAGGAAGCTGCCGCCCGGGCCGACAAAGGCATGGGCGACGGTGACGATCACATCGAAGCGGGGCGTGACATGGCGGTCCGGATCGGCGATCAGCGCGCCGACGGGGCGGCGCGTCGTGCCCTCGCAGACGATGGTGCCGACGCCGCTCATGCCGTCTTCGGGGCGGATCCCGCGGCGGTCGTCATTGCCGAAAATATTTGAAGCAGAAGGCGCGGGCACGAGAAGGAGGATCAGCAGGCCGAGGCCTGCCGCGCGCATTGCCTTTGCGATTGCGCCATCCGTGCCTTGCATTCCGGGCAGCCCCTGGAACGATCACACCGAGCGCAGGTTAGCACGGATGACGCAACGGCAGCCGAACAATTCGCCGTGATTGCTCAGGCCGCAGCGGGCGCAGCCCTTCGCCGCCTTTTGGTCCATGCAGCAATTCGAAGGCCGAGCGCCGCGAAACCAAGGGCGGCGGTGGCTATGAAAATGATGCGGGGCTCGGGTGGCGTCTCCCGGGCGATACGGCCGAGATACGAGTTCATGAAGATCGCCCAGATGTAATAGCTGCCGATGAGGTGGAGCCAACGCCAGGCCACCGGCCCGAGCTTCTTCACCGACCAGTCGTTGGACGTGAGCGCCATGAGCGAAATGAAGATATAGGCGAGGCTTCCGCCGATGAGCGTCAGGATGTCCGGCGTCTCGCCGATCAAGATGAAAAAGCCGGTCAGCGCGCCCAGATGGATGAAATGGGCGAGCGCAAAGGAAAGGCCGATATAGCGCCGGTTGCGCCGGAGCCAGCGCGTGCGGTCCGACGGGAAGAGCTGGGTGAGCGCGCCGGCCGAGAAGGCCACAATGAAGATCAGGAAGGCGAGGCGGGCTGTGTAGCGCGTGAAGTGCTGGAGGCCGTCGCCGCCCATGCCCCAGATGCCGAAGCTGAGGGCGGCAATGAGAGCGGCGCCCGCAAGCGTGGCGGGGAAGAGCCAGTAGGCGCGGGAGCGGGCGTCGGCCATCGTTGCGGTTCCGGAATTTTCATACAGCGTGTATGATTTTGTAGCCGAGTTTCAGAATTCATACAAGCTGTATGAAAGTGCCGATTCCCATGCCTGCGTCCCGCACTGCCCCCGCCAAAAAGCCCTCCCGGAACCGCGACAAGCTGATCGCGGCGGCGCGGCGGCTCTTTGCCGGGCGGGGCTATGCAGAGGTGGGCACGGAGGAGGTGGTGCGCGAGGCCGGGGTGACGCGCGGTGCGCTCTATCATCAGTTTGCGGACAAGCGCGATCTCTTCCGCTCGGTGCTCGAACAGATGCTGCCGGAGATCGGCCAGCGGCTTTATGAAGAGACGATGGCGCGGATCGGGCATGACCGCGAGGATCTGCAGGTCGGCGCGCGTGTACTGCTCGGCATCTATGCGGAGCCGGAGGTGCGCCGCCTCTTTCTGATCGAGGGGCCTGCGGTGCTCGGGCTCAGCGACTGGAAGGCGCTGCAGGCGCCGCTGTCGACACTCTTTCTCGATCATGCGCTCCGGCATCTGGTGGAGGAGGGCCTCATCGCCGAAAGCGAGATGCCCTCGCTCAACGAACTCCTCTCCGGCGCGCTGCAACAGGCAGCTCTCGGCATTGCGGCGGCGGAGGACCCGGAAGCGGCGCGCGCTTCCTATGCGGCGGGGCTCGACCGGATCATTGAAGGGCTGATGCGGGGGTAGAATAAAAAAAGGGCGGCAACCGGAGTTGCCGCCCTGATGCGTTTTCGCGACGTTTTCGCTATTCAGCTGCCGACATCCTGTCGATCGAGTAGGCGCCGCCGCCCTGGCCGTTGAGCTGGCGCAGGAACTTGATGCCCTCTTCGGCGATGTCGTCGCCGATCATACGGTCGCCTTCGCCATAGAGCTCCTTCATGTCGATGAAGGCGGCGTAGTTCATTGCCGTGCGGTCGGTGATAATGCCGGCCTTGAGGAGCGTCTTGATCAGCACGCGGAATATGTTCGAGGTTTCCTGCATGCTTTCGCGGATGTTCTTGTCTGTCAGGGCTTCCATATAGGCGCCCTGCACCCATTCCC
>JAJLKS010000357.1:0-18259 GCA_033838765.1 Alphaproteobacteria bacterium | reverse complement strand
GTCTCGCCGCCCGGCATCCCGTGATGGAAAAGACCCGGCGCACGGGCACCATCGGGCGCGTGAATGGTGAAACGGCCCGACATGCCAAGATGCATGATGAGCACCTCGCCGCCGGCGCCCCTGCCCGGCTCGACATGGGCGAGGATATATTTCGCGCGGCGGGACAGATGCGAAATGCGGCGGCCCGTGAGCCTTGCGGCAAAACGCTCCGGCAGGGGAAAGCGCAGATCGGGCCGCTTCTGCGTGAGGCGCGTTATGACGCGGCCTTCCATCGCGGGAGCAAGACCGCGGCGCACGGTTTCGACTTCGGGCAGTTCGGGCATGGCTTCCGGCGAATGGCTATGGACCGGATCAACCTAGCGCCCCGCGCAGCGGCGCGCCATTTTTCGATGGACCGTTTCCCGGACCGGCAGACTGTTCCGCCTGCCCGGAAAACGGTCTATGGTCCGCCGCATGAGCGCAGATGCGAAAAATCAGGGCGATGGCGCGCCCGCGAAAGAAACCCATTTCGGATTCCGCACGGTGGCGGAAGAAGAAAAGGCGGGTCTCGTTCACGACGTGTTCGAGCATGTTGCCGGGCGCTACGACCTGATGAACGACCTCATGTCGGGCGGGCTGCACCGCGCCTGGAAGCAGTCGATGATCGACTGGCTGAACCCGCCGCGCAATGCACGGCCGTTCCATCTGATCGATGTGGCGGGCGGCACGGGTGACATCGCCTTCCGCTTTCTCGAACGCGCGGGCGAGAACGCGCAGGTAACTGTCTGCGATATCAACCGGCACATGCTGGGCGTGGGGCGCGGCCGCGCGGAAGCACGGCAGTTCGAGGGGCGGATCGAGTTCGCCTGCGGCGATGCGGAGACGCTCCCCTTTCCCGACCGGTCCTTCGATGCCTATACGATCGCATTCGGCATCCGCAACGTGACGCATATCGACCGCGCGCTGAAAGACGCATTCCGCGTGCTGAAGCCGGGCGGAAGATTTCTCTGCCTCGAATTCAGCCGCGTGACGCTGCCCGGCGTCGACGATATTTACGACGCATATTCCTTTGCCGCGATCCCGCGCATGGGTGAATGGGTGACGGGGGACGGTGCACCCTATCAATATCTCGTCGAGAGCATTCGCCGCTTCCCCGATCAGGACACATTCAAGCGCATGATCGAGGAAGCCGGCTTTGGCCGCGTGAGCTATCGCAATCTCACGGGCGGCGTTGCCGCGCTTCATTCCGGCTGGCGCCTTTGAAATGCTGAGGGCGTTTCGATCCATCGCAAGACTTGTCCGCGCGGCGCGCGTTCTCGGACGGCATGACGCACTCTTTCCGCTTGAACTGCGCGAGGAAATGCCAGGCGTGCTGCTTGCGCTGATGCCTCTTGCAAAAATCCGCTTCCCCTGGGAAGCGCGACCGGAGCGAACAGGCGATGCAGGCGAGCGGCTCGCGACGGCACTGGCAGCGCTCGGCCCGGCCTATATCAAGCTCGGGCAGTTCCTTGCGACGCGGCCGGACATCATCGGCGATGAACTGGCGGGAGACCTGCGCTCGCTGCAGGACAGGCTGCCGCCTTTCAGCATGGGCGAGGCGCGCGCGATCATCGAGGAGGGCCTTGGCAAGCCGATCGGCGAAGTCTTCCGCGAGATCAGCTCGCCGATTGCCGCCGCTTCCATCGCGCAGGTGCACAGGGCGCGCATCAAGACTGCCGGAGAGACCGGAGAAGAACGCGATGTGGCGGTGAAGGTGCTCCGTCCCGGCATCGAGGAGCGCTTTGCGCGCGACGTGGAGAGCTTCTTCTGGGCGGCGGAGCAGATCGAGCGGCACTATTCACCCGCACGCAGGCTTCGCCCGGTCGAGGTGGTGGAGACGCTGGCCGAAAGCGTGCGGCTCGAGATGGATCTGCGGCTCGAGGCCGCCGCCATGTCGGAGATGGCGGAGAATATCGCGAAGGACAAGGGCTTTCGCGTGCCGAAGATCGACTGGGAGCGCACTGCGCGGCGCGTGATGACCATGGAGTGGATCGAGGGCATACCCGCCTCCGACCGCGACGCGCTTGTGGCGGCGGGGCACGACATGCACCGGCTCGGGACGCAGGTGATCCAGTCCTTCCTGCTTCATGCGATGCGCGATGGCTTCTTCCATGCCGACATGCATCAGGGAAATCTTTTCGTCGATGCGGAGGGAAATCTCGTCGCGGTCGATTTCGGCATCATGGGCCGGATCGGCGCGAATGAGCGGCGCTTCATGGCGGAAATTCTCTACGGCATGGTGATGCGCGACTATGTGCGCGTGGCGGAAGTTCACTTCGAGGCAGGCTATGTGCCGCACTCGAAGAACATTCATGCCTTTGCACAGGCCCTGCGCTCGGTCGCGGAGCCGATATTCGGGCGGCCGGCCCGCGAAGTATCGATGGGCAAGCTCCTCGCACAGCTTTTCCAGGTCACCGAGCAGTTCGACATGCGGACAAGACCTGAACTTCTGCTGCTGCAGAAGACGAGGGTGGTGGTGGAGGGCGTGGCCCGGCATTTCGACCCCGATCACAACATCTGGGAGAGCGCGGAGCCGGTGCTGAAATCCTGGATGATGGAGAAGATGGGGCCGGAAGCCCGCATCGAGGAAGCGGCCGCAGGCGCGCTGCAGCTTGGCCGGGTCATGGCGAACCTGCCGGAGGTGCTCGACCGGGCGGAGCGGACGGCGCGCCTCCTTGCCGAGAGCGTGGACGAGGAAGGCTTGCGCATTCACCCCGCGTCCGCCGAGGCGATCGCCCGCGCACATGAGGCGCGATCCCCCTGGCAGCACCCGGCACTCTGGGTCGCCATCGGTGCGGCAGGCGCGCTTCTCCTCTCCAAGCTCTTGTGATTAAAGAGTTTTTTGGTCTTAATTCCAGAAATGAACTGCACGACGATTTGATCTACAAATCCCGGTCGTGAATAGTTATATTCACACAGAATTTGCGGCAGAACTTCCGCAGGCAGTCAGGAGAGAGGCTTGAGCGACAAACTCCTCGAGGGACGGCGCGTGCTGCTGATTATCGGTGGCGGCATCGCGGCCTATAAATGTCTCGAACTCGTCCGCCGTCTGCGCGAGCGTGGTGCGTCCGTGCGGGCGATCCTGACGGAAGCCGCGCAGCATTTCGTGACGCCGCTTTCGGTTTCGAGCCTGACGGGCGACAAGGTCTATACCGATCTCTTCAGCCTGACCGACGAGGCGGAGATGGGTCATATCGAATTGTCGCGCGATGCGGACCTCCTCGTCGTGGCGCCTGCGACCGCCGATCTCATGGCAAAGATGGCGCATGGGCTTGCAAACGATCTTGCGAGCACGGCGCTTCTTGCGACCGACAAGAAAGTGCTGATCGCACCGGCGATGAATGTGCGGATGTGGCTGCATCCCGCGACCCAGCGCAACTTCGAGACGCTGCTTGCCGATGGCGCCGGTTTCGTGGGCCCCAATGAGGGCGACATGGCCTGCGGCGAGTTTGGACCTGGGCGGATGGCGGAGCCTGCGGAAATTCTGGCCGCCATCGAAAGCCATTTTTCGGAGCTCTCCTATCCCGGCGGCGGGCCGCTCAAGGGCAAGCGCATTCTCATTACGTCCGGGCCGACGCATGAGCCGATCGATCCGGTGCGCTATCTCGCAAACCGCTCCTCGGGCAAGCAGGGCTATGCGATTGCGCAGGCCGTGGCACGTCTCGGCGCGGAGACGGTTCTCGTCTCCGGCCCGACCAATCTGCCGAATCCGCCGGGCGTGACCGTGAAGCGGGTCGAGACGGCGCGGGAAATGCTCGCGGCCTGCGAGGCGGCGTTGCCCGCCGACATTGCGATCTGCGCGGCCGCCGTCGCCGACTGGCGCGTGGCGAGCGATGCGGAACAGAAGCTGAAGAAACAGCCCGGCGAACAGGCGCCCGCGCTGATGCTGGTCGAGAACCCGGATATTCTCGCAACGCTCTCGCAGCTCAAGTCGAACCGCCCTGCCCTCGTGATCGGCTTTGCAGCCGAGACGGAAAAGGTAATCGAGCATGCCGTCGCAAAGCGCGCACGCAAGAGCTGCGACTGGATCGTTGCCAATGACGTGTCGCCCGCGACGGGCGTCATGGGCGGCGACCTCAATACCGTGCATCTCATTTCCCGCGAGGGACAGGAGGACTGGCCGCTGCTCCCGAAGCAAGCCGTTGCCGAACGTCTCGCGCGTCGCATTGCCGATCATTTTTCGACACTGAAGGCCGCCGAATGACACTGACGATCGATCTTCGCGTGCAGCGCCTGCCGCATGCACAGGGTTTGCCGCTGCCGCGCTATGAAACCTCGGGCGCTGCAGGCATGGACCTCATCGCAGCACTCGGCGAAGGCGAAGCGATGGTGCTTCAGCCTGGCGAGCGGGCGCTGGTGCCGACGGGGCTTGCCATCGCACTGCCGGCCGGCTTCGAAGCGCAGGTACGGCCACGCTCCGGCCTTGCCGCGAAGAACGGCGTCACCGTGCTCAATTCGCCCGGCACCATCGATTGCGACTATCGCGGCGAGGTGAAGGTGATCCTCCTCAATCACGGACGTGAGCCATTCACCATCGAACGCGGCACGCGCATTGCGCAGATGGTGGTTGCGCCGGTGACGCAGGCCATGTTCCGCGAAGTGGAATCGCTCGACGAAACGGCACGCGGTGCGGGCGGGTTCGGCTCGACGGGAACGAAGGGATAGAGCCATGCTCAGACTTTCCAAGAAAACCTGGCTCGCGCTCGAGGCCGTCGTCGATGTCGCCATCAATGCGCGTCCGGACCCGGTGCAGTCGAAGGAGATCACCAAGCGGCAGGGCATTCCGCAGCGCTATCTCGAACAGGTAATGCAGCAGCTCGTCCATGCGGGTATTCTGAAAGGCGTGCGCGGGCCCCGGGGCGGCTATACGCTGGCGCGGGAACGCAGGCGCATTCTTGTCGGCGATGTGGTGCGCGTCGTGGGTGCGATGGAGGCTTCCGACGAGCCGACCGCGGCAACGCCGTCCGAGCTTGGCGAGCGCGTGATCGCGCCGCTCTGGCAGGAGGTGCAGAAGGAACTCATGGAAAAACTCGACGCCATCACCATTGAGGATCTTTGCCGGAAAGCGGAAGAAGCCGGCGTCGGCAACTCGAAATCCACCGCAGACTTCATTATCTGACGATGAGCGGCGCCATAATGCGCCGCCGTGAGACAGGTCCGGGAGGCCAATATGAGCGAAAGCAAGAAGCCGGGGCGCGGGC
This sequence comes from Alphaproteobacteria bacterium, assembly GCA_033838765.1. Taxonomy (GTDB): domain Bacteria; phylum Pseudomonadota; class Alphaproteobacteria; order Parvibaculales; family Parvibaculaceae; genus Parvibaculum. The sequence continues at coordinate 13,040 of JAJLKS010000357.1, read as the reverse complement.
GCGTCTATAACAGCATCACGGAGACGATCGGCGATACGCCGCTGGTGCGCCTCAATCGCATGGCGAAGGAGGCGGGCGCCGTTGCCGATATCCTGCTGAAGCTCGAATTCTTCAATCCGCTTTCGAGTGTGAAGGACCGCATCGGCGTGTCGATGATCGAAGCGCTGGAGAGCCAGGGCAAGATCACCGACAACACGGTCATCATCGAGCCGACCTCCGGCAATACGGGTATCGCGCTCGCCTTTGTCTGCGCCGCCAAGGGCTATCGTCTCATTCTCTGCATGCCGGAGAGCATGTCGCTCGAACGGCGCAAGATGCTGGCGCTGCTCGGCGCGGAGCTTGAACTCACGCCGAAGGAAAAAGGCATGAAGGGCGCGATCGCCCGGGCCGAGGAGCTGCTTGCGCAGCATCCGAATGCCGTCATGCCGCAGCAGTTCGACAATCCGGCCAATCCGGAAATTCACCGCAAGACGACGGCGGAGGAAATCTGGAACGATACGGACGGAAAGGTCGATGTCGTGATTTCGGGCGTCGGCACGGCGGGCACATTCACCGGCGTCGGCTCCGTGCTGAAGGCGAGGAAGCCCGGCCTCAAGATGATTGCCGTCGAACCGGAAGACAGCCCCGTGCTTTCCGGCGGTCAGCCCGGACCGCACATGATCCAGGGCATCGGCGCGGGCTTTGCGCCGGGCAATCTCGACAGGTCGCTGATCGACGAGGTCATCACCATCGGCAACGAAACCGCCTTCGACCATGCGCGCAAGGTGGCGAAGATGGAAGGGATTGCCTGCGGCATTTCCTCCGGCGCCGCGATTGCCGTGGCGCTCGAAGTCGGCGCGCGGCCCGAGATGAAGGGCAAGACGATCGTCGTTATCATTCCGTCTTTCGCAGAGCGCTATCTCTCGACGGCCTTGTTCGACGGTATCTGAACTATTTGCCTTCCGCCTTCGCGGCGGGAGGCAATACTTCTTCGGTCACGCCTTTTCCCGGCTCGACGGTCATGTCGCGTGCGCCCATGGGCTCGCCGCATTCAGAACAGACCTGCACGGCGCGCGCGATCTTGCCGCAAGCCTTGTGACGGCGGAGAACGGGCGGGCCTTCCTCGCCCGCCATCCATTTGTCGCCCCAGTCGAGCAGCGAGAGCATCACCGGATAGAGATCGAGGCCCTTTTCTGTGAGGCGGTATTCCTCGCGGCGCGGCCGCTCCTGATAGGGCACTTTCGTGAGCACGCCGGCATCGGTGAGTTTTTTGAGCCTGTCGGCAAGGACATGGCGGGCGATGCCGAGGCGCTGCTCGAATTCCTCGAAGCGGCGCACCCGCAGGAAACATTCACGCAGGACAAGCAGCGTCCAGCGGTCGCCGACAATCGACAGCGAACGAGCCAGCGAACAGGGCTCCCGGTCAAGCTCTTCCCAGCGCATGATGTCTCCTTTTCAGGCAGTATAGCTTGACAGGTTCCGTTTCGGAACCCATGTTGTACTTTAGTTCCGAAATAGAACTGATAGATTCCAGCCACAGCCAGCGGAGGTCCGGCCATGAGCGACAGGAAGGCGGCGATCGTCATCGGCGCGGGCGATGCGACGGGCGGTGCGGTGGCCAGACGCTTCGCCAGGGGCGGCTATGTGGCCTGCGTCACCCGGCGGAACGAGGAAAAGCTCGCACCGCTTCTCGACGAGATAAAGGCGGAAGGGGGCGAGGCACGCGGCTTCGGCTCGGATGCGCGGGACGAGGCGCAGGTGATCGAGCTGTTCTCGACTGTGGAACGCGAGGTGGGCCCGGTCGAAGTGCTCGTCTTCAATATCGGCGCGAATGTGAATTTCCCGATCGCGGAAACGACCGAGCGCGTCTATCGCAAGGTCTGGGAAATGGCGGCCTTTGCAGGCTTCCTCACCGGACGCGAGGCAGCGCGCGTCATGACACCGCGCGGGCGCGGCACCATCATCTTTACCGGCGCGACGGCGAGCCTGCGAGGCGGCCCGGGCTTTGCCGCCTTTGCCGGCGCGAAGTTCGCGCTTCGGGCGCTGGCGCAAAGCATGGCCCGGGAGCTTGGGCCGAAGGGCATCCATGTCGCGCATCCGATCATCGACGGTGCAATCGACACGGCCTTCATCCGCGACAATTTTCCATCGCGCTATGCGCTGAAAGAGCAAGACGGGATCCTGAACCCCGAACATATCGCAGAAGCCTATTGGCAGCTCCACGTGCAGCCGCGCGATGCATGGACGCATGAGCTCGATCTCAGGCCGTGGATGGAAACCTTCTGAACAGAGTTGGGGAGACGAAAACAATGACGAAGAAAGTGGAATTCCTTTTCGATTTCGGCAGTCCGAACGCCTATCTGTCGTGGAAGGTGGTACCGGAGATCGAGAAGCGCACGGGCATGAAATTTCAATATGTGCCGGTGCTGCTCGGCGGCATCTTCAAGGCGACGAACAATGTCTCGCCCGTCATCGCCAATCAGGGCATCAGGAACAAGGGCGAATACCAGTTCCTCGAGATCGAACGCTTCGTGAAGAAGCATGGCCTCACGAAGTTCAAGTTCAATCCGCATTTCCCTGTGAACACGCTGCAGATCATGCGCGGTGCGATTGCGGCAGAAATGGAAAACATATTGCCGAAATACCTGGATGCGGTGATGGCCGCGATGTGGGAAGACGGCAAGAAGATGGACGACCCCGACATCATCAAGGCTGTGCTCGACGCGGCCGGCATCGACGGTGCGCATATTCTTTCGCGGATCGGCGAAGCGGATGTGAAGGCGAAGCTCGTGGCGAATACGGAAAGTGCCGTTGAGCGCGGCGCCTTCGGTATCCCGACCTTCTATGTCGATGGCGACATCTATTTCGGCAAGGACCGGCTGCGCGACGTGGAAGAAGCGATTGCCGGCTGACAAATCGAGTGAGTGACAGAATGAACGCAGCGGCAAGTGATGCGAGCCCCGTCTTCAGCATCGCAGACGGCATCTGGCAGGCGGCGCCGGAAGCGCAGGGCCCCTTCGGCGGCATGCATGGCGGCGCGGTGGCGGCCCTTTGCGTGGGCGAGATGGAGAAGATGGCAGCGGAGCGCGGGCTCGGCGCGATTGTCTCGGCGCATCTCTATCTGCTGCGGCCGATGCCTCTCGACAGCATTTCGAGCAAGATGACGCCGGTGCGCGAAGGCGGCCGTGTCGCTGTCATCGAGAACGAACTCTGGGCAGGCGGCAAGCTGCAGGCGAAAGCGAGCGCCTGTTTCCAGCAGCCGCTTGAGATCAAGGGGCTCCCCGGCGCACCGGAAGAACCTGTCTTGGAGCCGGAGACGTTTCCGAACTGGGAGCGGCCGGAATTCTTCAAATCGACGGTGAAGGGGCCGGGCTTTCTCGACCTTTGCGACATCCGCGATACGCGGCATGCCGACGGTACGCGGGCCAAATGGTTCCGCCTGAAGCGGCCGTTCCACGAAAGCCCGACACCTTTTTCCGCAGTCATGGCAGTCGCCGATGTGTCGACGCTTTTCACCGTGACGGATAGCGGCACGCGGCCCGACGCCGGCGGATGGCCCAATGCCGATCTCTCGCTGCATCTTTCCCGCGCGCCGAAAGGCGAATGGATCGGCACGGCGCAGCGCGGCTCATGGCATGGCGACGGGCGGGGGCTCACGGAAGCGGAAATCTTCGACGCCTATGGCTGGATCGGCCGGTCCTGCCAGAGCGCCGTGCTGCTGCCGCCGATGTGAGGCCGACGGATTGCAGCACGCGCCCTGCTGTGGCACATGACGCGCTGCCGTCCGTTCTCTCGTCTGCAAATGTCTCTTTTGAGTTTCTCCATGAATACGTCGCTTTCCGTTTCATCCGCGCCCGTCTTTGCCCGCGAAGGCGACCTATGGGCGCCCGACCCTTATGCCGCAGGGCCTTTCCGCGGTCTCTATGGCGGCGCGGTGGCAGGGCTTGTGGGCGCGGCGATGGAAGAACATGCGCTGGGCGAAGGCTGGGGCGTGCCGCTTTCGGCGTCGGTCACGATCTTGAGGCCGGCGCCGCTTTCAGCACTCCGCACGGATGTAAGCGTGCTGCAGGCAGGGCGACGCAATGCGGTTGCGGAATGTCTGCTGACCGATCCGGCCACGGAAAAGCTGATCGCCAAGGGACAGGCGATTTTCGTACAGCCCGCGCCGATGAGTGCGGCTCCGCTGACGCCTGAACCCCAAGGCCGCAACTGGACAGCCGACCCGGAATCCCTGCCGCTCTGGGCAAACGGGCGGCGGCCGGAACATGTGAATTTCCTCCATATTCTCGACATGCGCGAGGAGCGCGACGCCTCGGGAAAGCCCGGCATCCGCTGGTCGCGCATGACACGGCCGCTGATGCCCTTCCCTTCGCTGCTGGGCACGCTTTTCACCGCCGCCGACAATGCCTCCGCCTTCTGGCTATCGGCGAGCGGCGCCTGGCCCACCAATTTCGGTTTCCCGAATGTCGATGTTTCGGTGCATGTGGCCCGCGCGCCGCAAGGCGAATGGATCGGCGTGGCTCCGGATGCGCTGCTCCATGAAAGCGGCATGGGCATGAGCGAAGGTGTGCTTTACGACGAGGCGGGCGCGCTCGGCCGGACCTGCCAGACGAACCTCATCGTGCCGCGCGGCTGAGGCGATTTTCGCCCATGGCCATGCTATGACTTTGCCATGGCACTCACCGATGAACAGCTGGAAAGATACGCACGGCATATCGTGCTGAAGGAGATCGGCGGGCCGGGGCAGCGCAAGCTCCTCGACGCGCGGGTGCTCATTGTCGGCGCGGGCGGGCTCGGAAGCCCCTGCCTCATCTATCTCGCGGCGGCGGGTGTGGGCACGATCGGCATCATCGACAACGACACGGTGTCGCTTTCCAACCTGCAGCGCCAGATCGCGCATGGCACGGGCGATATCGGCCGTGCGAAAACCGAAAGCGCGGCGGATGCAGCACGGCGCATCAACCCGGATGTGAAAATCATTCAGCACAAGGAGCGCCTCACTGGCGCCAACGCGCTTTCCATCGTCTCGCAGTATGATGTGGTGGCGGATGGCTGCGACAATTTCGAGACGCGCTTTCTCGTGAACGACGCCTGCTATTTCGCGAAGGTACCGCTCGTTTCCGCCGCTGTCGGCCAGTTCGAGGGGCAGGTTGCGACCTTCCGCGCCTTCGAGCGCGATGCGGAGGGAAAGCCCAAACCCAATTACCGCGACTTCATCGGCGAGACGCCGCCGCCGGGCTCTGTGCCGACCTGCGAGGAAGCGGGCGTGATCGGCGCGCTGACCGGCGTTGTCGGCTCATTGCAGGCGCTTGAGGTGATCAAGGAAATCACCGGCGCGGGAGAGAGCCTTGCGGGCAAGCTGCTGATCTACGATGCGCTCGAGACACGCTTCCGCACGCTGACGCTCAAATGGGACCCGAAGAATCCGCTGACGGGGGAGAATCCGACGATCCGGGATTTGAGCGGACGGGTTTGACGTTGGGGTGAGGCCGCCTCACATGATGGCGGGGATGACGCGGTCGGGCGGGCGGTGGCCGTCCATGAAGGTCTTGATGTTGACGATGACCTTGCCGCCCATTTCGACGCGGCCTTCGATCGTCGCCGAGCCCATATGGGGCAGCGAGATGACATTGGGCAGCTTGATGAGGCGCGGGCTGACGGAGGGCTCATGCTCGAAGACGTCGAGCCCGGCGCCTGCGAGTTCGCCCGCCTCCAGCGCGCGAATGAGCGCGTTCTCGTCGATGATTTCGCCGCGCGCCGTGTTGACGATATAGGCCTCGGGCTTCAGCAGTTTCAGGCGGCGCGTGTCGAGCAGGTGATAGGTCTGCGATGTGAGCGGGCAATTGACCGAGACGATATCGACCTTTGCGAGCATCTCGTCGAGATTTTCCCAGAAGGTCGCGCCAAGCTCCTGCTCGATGACGGCGTTGGCCGGCTTCCTGTTGTGATAATGGATTTCGAGGCCGAAGGGGCGCGCGCGGGCGGCGACCGCCTGGCCGATGCGGCCCATGCCGATAATGCCGAGGCGCTTGCCGGTGAGGCGGCGGCCGAGCATCCAGGTGGGCGACCAGCCGGGCCACTGGCCTTCATGCTCGCGCAGATAGCGCGCGCCTTCCGAGAGGCGGCGCGGCACGGCGAGGATGAGGCCCATGGTCATGTCCGCCGTGTCGTCGGTCAGCACGCCGGGCGTGTTTGTGACGGTGATACCGCGGCGGCGCGCGCTCTCGACATCGATATTGTCGACGCCGGTGCCGAACTGGGCGATGAGGCGGAGATTTTCACCCGCCTGCGCCAGAAGTTTCGCATCGATCCTGTCGGTCACGGTCGGCACCAGCACATCGGCCTCGCGCAATGCGCCCGCCAGCTCCTGCGCGGTGAAGGGATGGTCATCCGCATTGAGGCGGACATCGAACAGCTCGCCCATGCGCGCCTCGATGGGGGCGGGCAGTTTTCGCGTGACGATGACGAGCGGCTTTTTGGCGGTCATAGAAAACTCCGGGCAAAGGGCCGGGCCACGATGAGGGGGAACTGCGGCAGGAATCCGGCTCTGCGTCGCCTTTCTTAACAGGTTTATCCGTTTGTTTGCGCCAATTTCTGGCAAAATCGGGTGAGTCGCAAAAGGGCCGGGGCATCGGGGCCCGAGAATGGAAGAAATGCCGGAGCGCGGAAAGCTGACAGGGCGGAAACGGGGAACGACGCGGCTCGGCATTGCCGCGGCGGGGGCGGCGCTCGTCCTGTTTGCACTGCCGCTCGCGAGCGGGGGCCAGGTCCAGGCAAGCGCGGATGGCGCGAAGACCATGCCCGAGCGGCGCGCCGGCGCGTCGACCGGCCTGCCGGTGCCGCGCTTCGTGAGCCTCAAATCGGGCAAGGCAAATGTACGCCGGGGGCCCGGCACGGACTTCCCGATCGACTGGGTCTATATCAAGAGCGGCGTGCCTCTGGAGGTGATCGCGGAATCGAACAACTGGCGCCGCATCCGCGACCATGAGGGCGATGGCGGCTGGATCTGGCATACGATGCTCGGAGGCGAGAGAACCGCGATTGTCGATGCGGCGGGGGCGGATGGGACCCCTGTGGCGCTGCATGCCGGACCGCGGGGCGATGCCGCCGTGGTTGCCTATGCGGAAATGGGCTATGTGGCGCGGGTGAGAAGCTGCCGGGCCGAATGGTGCCAGCTCGATATAAGGGGCCTCGAGGGCTGGATCCCGCAGGACCGCCTCTGGGGCATCTATCCCGGAGAGAGCTTCGAGTAGCCTATTTGCGGCCCTGAAGACGCACGATCACGTCGACGCGGGCAACGTCCATGCCCTCGGGCGCCGGCGGCAGGCTGCCGATCACGACATCGTCGCCGGCAATATCCATCAGCGCGCCGTCATTCTCGAAGAAGAAGTGATGGTGGTTGTCGATATTGGTGTCGAAATAGGTGCGCGACGAGTCCACAACCACCTCGCGCAGAAGACCGGCGCCGGTGAACTGGTGCAGCGTGTTATAGACGGTGGCGAGCGAAACGCTGACGCCAGCCTTCTGGGCCTCGTCATGCAGCGCTTCGGCCGTCACATGGCGGTCGCCGCCATCGAAAAGGAGACGGCCAAGCGCCAGCCGCTGCCGCGTCGGGCGCAGCCCGGCCTCGCGGAGCCTTGAAAGCGTCTGTGCGTAGGGGCGTTCCTGCGTCACGAACCCGGTCCTCTTCTACTGCAGCGCGGGAGGACGGGCTGGAGACCGGACTACCCTGCACTTTGTAATCGTTACAAACAATAAATAGTGTCCCGGTCATGGGATTGTCAAGTGCGCAAGGGTGCGAGGCGGGCCTGCCAATCCCGCCCAAAATGCCCTTACATCAAGGGTTTGCGCCGGACGAAGGGTATGTTACGAAGCGATCAGCACAGCGATTGGGCGAGGAACCGGGCGGGCGAAAGCCGGCCCAGAACAGGGGACGGCCTGCCGGGAACAGCCGGAACGAACGGCGGCGATGCAGGCCCTTACAGAGCGGACGGCAATGGCGGAACGTAAATCGGCATTATCCCTTGAAGACCTGCTTGAATGCAGCCACGGCCGGATGTTCGGGCCCGGCAATCCGCAGCTGCCGCTGCCGCCCATGCTGATGATCGACCGCATCACGCATATCAGCGATGAGGGCGGCGAGTATGGCAAGGGCCAGATCATCGCCGAATTCGACATCAAGCCGGATCTCTGGTTTTTCGCCTGCCATTTCGAGGGCGACCCGGTGATGCCGGGCTGCCTCGGCCTCGACGGCATGTGGCAGCTGCTCGGCTTCTTTCTCGGCTGGATCGGCGGGCAGGGCAAGGGCCGCGCGCTCGGCGTGGGCGAAGTGAAATTCTCCGCCATGGTGACGCCTGCCGTGAAAAAGCTCGAATATGTCATTAATCTGAAGCGCGTCATCAATCGCAAGCTGGTGCTCGGCATGGCCGACGGCATCATCAAGGCGGATGGCGAAGTGGCCTTCACGATCAGCGACATGAAAGTGGGCCTGTTCGGCGCGGGCGAGCAGCCCGCCTGATCGCGCCACGGGGCATAGACGTTCACAACCGGAACGGGCGAGACCGGATGACAGGCAAGAACCGCCTTCCGGCAGGGCCCGCGAGAAGCAAAGCGAAAGAGAGGCTGCCATGAGGCGAGTGGTCGTCACGGGGCTCGGTATCGTCTCCAGCATCGGCAACAATGCACAGGAAGTGACGGCAAGCCTTCGCGAGGGCAGGTCCGGCATCGTCAAATCCGACGTCTATGCGGAGATGGGATTCAGGAGCCAGGTGCATGGCAGCCTGAAGATCGATCTCGACGAGGCGGTGGACCGGCGCGCGCGGCGCTTCATGGGCGACGGCGCGGCCTATGCCTGGATCGCGATGAACCAGGCGATCGCCGATGCGGGCCTCGAAGAAAAGGATGTCAGCAATCCGCGCACCGGCCTCATCGTCGGTTCGGGCGGCGCCTCCACCAAGGCAATCGTCGCCGCCGCCGACATGGCGCGCACGGAGCCCGTGAAAGGTCCGAAGAAGGTCGGCCCCTTCGCCGTGCCGAAGGCGATGTCGTCCACCTGCTCGGCCAATCTCTCGACCTGGTTCAAGACCAAGGGCGTAAACTATTCGATCAGCTCGGCCTGCTCCACTTCCGCGAACTGCATCGGCAATGCAGCGGAAATGATCCAGTGGGGCAAGCAGGATGTGATGTTCGCGGGCGGCGGCGAGGAACTCGACTGGACGCTCTCCGTCCTCTTCGATGCGATGGGCGCAATGTCGTCGAAGCGCAACGACACGCCGGAGAAGGCGAGCCGTGCCTATGACAAGGACCGCGACGGCTTCGTCATCACGGGCGGCGGCGGCATTCTCGTGCTCGAGGAACTCGAACATGCCAAGGCGCGCGGCGCGAAGATCTATGCCGAAATCGTCGGCTATGGCGCGACGGCGGACGGCGCCGACATGGTGGCGCCATCGGGCGAAGGCGCGGTGCGCTGCATGAAGATGGCGCTTCAGAATGTGAAGGCGCCGGTCGACTACATCAATCCGCATGCGACCTCGACGCCTGTCGGCGACATTCCCGAGATCAAGGCGATCGAAGAAGTGTTCGGCGCGAAGATGCCGCCGATCAGCGCAACGAAATCGCTCTCGGGCCATGCGCAGGGCGCGGCGGGCGTCCATGAAGCGATCTATACGCTGCTCATGATGCAGGGCGGCTTCATTGCGGCGAGCGCCAATATCGACGAGATCGATCCGGCAGTCGCGAGCGCGAATATCATCCGCGAGCGCATCGACGGCGCTGACATCAATCTCGCCATATCCAACAGTTTCGGTTTCGGCGGCACGAACGCGACGCTGGCACTGCAACGCTATAACGGGTAACGCCTCAACGGGCACGGGGTCTCGGGGGAGACGCGAGGCCCGGTACGGGCCTGACTATTCGGGGAACGACTGACCTATGCATGGTTCTGGCGATGAAAAGGCGGGCGCACAGCCCCTGGTGCTGACAGGCCCTCTGATGAAGGGCAAGCGCGGCCTCATCATGGGCGTTGCGAACGATCACTCCATTGCATGGGGCATTGCGCGCGCGCTTGCCGCGCATGGGGCGGAACTTGCCTTCACCTATCAGGGCGAGAGCTTCGGCCGGCGCGTGAAGCCGCTGGCGGAATCGGCAGGCTCCAACCTGCTGCTCCCCTGCGACGTGACGGACAGCGCAAGCCTCGATGCCGCCTTTGCGACGCTTGAAAAGGAATGGGGCACGCTCGACTTCGTCGTGCACGCGATCGCCCATTCCGACAAGAACGAACTCAAGGGCCGCTATGTCGACACTACGCGGTAAAATTTCCTGCGGAAGATGGATATTTCCTGCTTCTCCTTCACCGATGTCGCGCGGCGCGCGGCGAAGCTGATGACGCGGGGCGGCTCGATGGTGACGCTGACCTATGGCGGCTCGACGCGCGTCATGCCGAACTACAATGTGATGGGTGTCGCCAAGGCCGCGCTCGAGGCGAGCGTGCGCTACCTCGCGGTCGATCTCGGCCGCCATGGCATTCGCGTGAACGCGATTTCGGCGGGGCCGATGCGGACGCTGGCGGGTTCGGCGGTGGGCGATGCGCGCTTCGTGTTCAAGTGGAACAAGACGCATGCGCCGATCAAGGAATCGATCGAGCTCGATCATGTCGGCGGCGCGGGGCTCTATCTCCTTTCCGATCTTTCGGCCCGGGTGTCCGGCGAAGTTCACTTCGTCGATGGCGGCTACAACATCATCGGCCTGCCGCGCGCGAACGAGCTGAAGGAACAGATGGAGAGCGGCGGCGGCGAGGGGTGAAAGCGCAAGCGCTTGCGAAGAACAGCCGTTAGCGTTTGAGCGAGTTGCGCATGAAAAAACAGTCCGCAAAGGCATTCAGGTGCCCATGCTGCAAGTTCAAGACGCTCGGTACCTTGGCGCAGTATGAAATTTGTCCCGTGTGCTTCTGGGAAGATGACGGACAAAATGACGACAATGCTGCCGCAATTATGGGCGGGCCGAACGGAAGCATCAGCCTTTGCACAGCGAGAGATAATTATGCGCGGTTCGGCGCAGTGGACGAGAAGTTACTTCCCTATGTCCGCCAACCGTTGCCGGACGAGATCTGACTTTTTACGTTCTCAACGCGTTCAGTAATCCCGTCAGCGCTTTTTCCATGCGGGCTTCGGCCTTGCCGCCCTTGTGGCCTGCCCACAATACGCCTGCATTCATCGCGCCATTGAGAAGGACGGCGAGTTCTTCCGCGCCGATATTGCGGATCGCACCGGCCTTCCGCGCAGCCTCCACACCCTCCATCAGCTCGCCGAAGCCATGTGCCGCATCGAGCGCGGTCCATTTTTCGAAGCCGAGCACGGCAGGCGCCTCGACGATCAGGATGCGATTCACTTCGGGCTTTGCGAAATGCGCCATCCAGGCGAGCGAGCCTTCGAGCAGCGCCTCGAAGGGCCCCGCACTTTCGCCTGCCGCCTTGCCGATTTCGGCGACGGCCTCCTCATGGAGCGCAACGCAGACCGCTTCGAAGAGTGCAGCCTTGTCCGCGAAATGGTGATAGAGCGCGCCGCGCGTGACGCCGGCCTTTTCGAGAATTTCCTCGGTCGAAGTGGCGGCGAAACCCTGTTTCGCGAAAAGCCGCCGCGCAACCGAGACGAGCTTTGCCCGCGTCTTGCGCGCCTTTTCCTCTCTCACGCCCGCCATGTTTTCCTCACTGCCCTTCCCGCATGTCCCGTTGGCTGTTGACATACTAACAGTCTGCCAACATATTTCCAAATACAGACTGATTGTATGTTAACAAGGAAAGCGCCATGCACTTCATAGACCGCTATCCGATCATCGTAACGCCGAAACTCCATGAGTGCGGCCGCTTCTGGGAACGGCATCTCGGCTTCACGGCGGTTTTTTCATCAAGCTGGTTCGTGCTGCTTTATGGCGAGGGCGAGACGGCGAGCCTTGCCTTCATGTCGCCGGATCATCCCTCTGCCCCGCCCGGGCCGGAGGTCTTTTCGGGCAAGGGCATGTGCCTCGAATTGCAGGTGGAAGACGCGAAGGCCGCACATGAGACGGCGCTCGCCAGGGACCTTCCCATTACTTATCCACTGACCGACGAGGCTTTTGGCCAGCGCCGCTTCGGCTTTCACGACCCGTCCGGGCTCTGGGTGGATGTGGTCGAGCAGATCGAGCCGGCAGCGGGGTACTGGGAGAAATATATGATCGCCTAGCGCCGCGTCATCTCCAGCACATTGAAGGTCGATTCAAGTTCCGGCCAGGGGAAGACGATGCGGGCGCGGCCGTCTTCGAGGAGGGCGGCAATGGCGGGCTCGTCCATCAGCTGCGGATCGGTTACGCCGCCTTCGGGGCCCGAATAGGCGCGGATGGGGCCGGAATGGCCCTCATTGGGCGCGGCGAGCAATACCCAGCTTTTCTCGTCGCGCGCATAGAGGAAGCCCGACATGCGCTGCGAGCCGGTGAGTTTTTCGAAGAAGAGGCGGCCTTCCTTTTCGACGATCTCGCAGCGGAACCAGCCATAGACGACGAAACCGGCGAAAGGCCCGCCCGCCTTGATGGTGCGGCAGTTCCACTGGCCTTTCAGCTTTTCCGCATCGGCGGGGGCGAGCGTGCCCTCCATGATGCTGGTGAGCTCGTTATAGACGCCGTGCTCCTCGCCCGCGACGCGCGATTCCATCATGCCCTTCGTCACCGCATCCTCGTAGCGGTCGAGCTTGTCGCGGTCGATCTCGGTTGCCTGCGAGCGCCAGTCGGGCGCGGGGTTTGCCGCCCCCTGCCCGTCCGCCAATGCGGGAAAGGCGAGAAAGGAAAGAAGCGATGCGAGCACTGCAAGGCGCATGGGAAGCTCCATAAGAAAACGGGGCCAGCCGAAGCTGACCCCGAATCCTGGCCTGAATATGGCGAGGCGTCTTGCCCGCGAACCTAGTCGCGGTCGCGGCGCTTGCCACGGCCGCCACCGCCGCCTTCGCGCTTCTCGCGGGGCTGCTCGGCGGGCTCGTTTTCATAGACGATCTCTTCGCCCGTCTCCTGATTGACATGCTTCATGGAGAGGCGGACCT
>JAJLKS010000356.1:0-10855 GCA_033838765.1 Alphaproteobacteria bacterium | reverse complement strand
CGCGATCACGCGATGCGCATGCTGGGTGTCAGGCTGCGGGCTGCCGGTCTTGCCACGCCCGAGCTCGATGCGCGGCTCCTCGTGCAGGGCGTCACCGGCGCGAGCGATATCGAGATGCTGCGCGAGCCGGGAACGCGGATGAGCGATGAAGAGGAAGCGCGTCTTGGCGCATTCGAAGCGCGCCGCCTCGCCGGGGAGCCGGTGTCGCGCATTCTCGGTATGCGGGAGTTCTGGGGCCTCCCCTTTGCGGTCACGCCCGCCACGCTCGATCCGCGTGCGGACAGCGAGACGCTTGTGGAAACGGGGCTCGCCTTGCTGCGCGATGTGGCAGCGCCCCGCATTCTGGATCTCGGCACGGGTACGGGCTGCCTGCTCCTGTCGCTCCTCCATGAGCGTAGCGATGCGCCGGGCATCGGCATCGACATTTCGGATGAGGCGCTCGCCGTCGCCTCGGCGAATGCGGAACGGCTCGGTCTTGCGCCGCGCGCATCGTTCCGGCGCGGCAACTGGACGGACGGCATCGAGGAGCGGGTCGATCTGGTGATTTCAAACCCGCCCTATATAAGGCGGACCGATATCGAGAGCCTGGACAGGGAAGTGCGCGAGCATGATCCGCGGCTTGCGCTCGATGGCGGCGAAGACGGGCTCGATGCCTATCGCGCGCTTGCGGCGGCCATTCCGGACGTTTTGACGCAGACCGGTCACGCCGTGATCGAGCTTGGCGCCGGACAGGGCTCAGAGGTTCAGGCCATCTTCGAATCGGCAGGAATGGCGGTTCTCCGCATCGTACCGGACCTTGCAGGCATCCCGCGCGCGCTCGTGGCGGCCTTGCCACGGGACTGATTTTCCGGGTCCGGAAGGCGAGAAAACGGTTGGAATCGATGCTTTCAGGGGCTAGTTTCAGGACAGGGAAAACGAGCGGGTGAGTGAGCCTCTCTCCTCGGACCCCGTCCTCCGACAATCAGGGACGTCAAGCCGAAGCGGAACGCCGCTTTTCGGCCCGGGTTCGAAAGGCGATGAAGGCAGCCCGCATTGAATGGGCCTTTCAAACGTATCGACGCGCCGGGGCTGGGCCGCGGGATACAGGCCGGAACCTTCTTGGCATTCGAACTGGCCTTTCCGCAAGGGTGGCCAAGTGTGTGCTGGGGAAGCCCGCATTGCGAGCGCGTTTCGGCGCAGGCGCATGCCGGCGGTGTGCATCAGCGGCATCCGCCATCCAGAATTCTTTTAAGACAAGACCCTGAGTTAACCAGTAGCGAGAAATCAAAGCATATGAGGCAGGGGCAGAATAACTCCAAGCGCTCTCGCGGGCGTGGCCGCAAGCCGCAACATTCGGCTAACCGCGCTTACGACAGCAATGGTCCCGATGTGAAGATCCGCGGCAACGCGGCGCATATCTGTGAAAAGTATCAGCAGCTCGCGCGCGATGCGATTTCGGCCGGCGACCGTGTCACCGCCGAGAACTACTATCAGCATGCCGAGCATTACTATCGCCTGCTCATGGCGACGCAGCAGGGTCAGGACGGCCAGCAGCGCCAGCAGAGCAGCCTCGGTTATCGCCCGGACGAGGACGAGGAAAACGATTCGGACTTCGCGCCGGATGGTCCGCAGCCGCGCCTCTCGGGCCAGCCATGGCACCAGCAGGGTGGCAACGGGCATAACGGCAATGGCCAGGTGAATGGCGGTCAGCAGGGCCATCGCAGCGCCGATGCCGCGTCTTCGTCCGACGATGAAGGCGAAGATGCCGTGGAAGCCGCGGCTCCGTCCGAGGCCGAGCAGCCCGCCGAAGGCGATCAGGGCGAGGCGCAGCCGCGCCGCCGCAACAATCGCCGCCGCCGTGCGCGCGGTGAAGGTGTGCGTGCGGATGCCGCACCCGCCGAGACGAGCGCCGACTAGGCGGTCTCAATCTTCGAGTGTGATCCTGTCGCCGGGCCGTAAAACGCCCGGCGATTTCACGACGGCATAGAGGCCAAGATCGGTATGGTCCCAATGGCGCAGCAGCGTCTTCGGGATTTCCATGTCGCGGGCGCCGGTTTCGGGGTCGACATTCGTGGCCGCGCAACGCTCCGTCTTGTGAACGCCCTCGAATGTCACTTCCCCGATGCGGAAGCGTTTTCCCACCCAGTCGTGATCCTCGAATGGTGCGAGGCCTTCGAGATAGACATTGCCGCGAAAGCGCAGCGGGTGGACATGGGCGCCCACCTTCTCCTCAAGCGCCCGCACGCTGGCCATGTTGATGAAGGAAACGAGCTTCGCCGGTGCATCCGAATGCGAGAAGCCGGGCGCATGCACGACGCGCGGCGCGCCTCTCAGTTCCGATGCCATGTAGTCCGCCATGAAGTCCTCCAGCGCCTTGCAGCCGGCAGCGTCCATCAGATTGGCGGCCAGCACCTCCTTCCCGTCCAGCGCGATGTGGAGCGTCGTATCCTCGTCGGTGAAGCGGGTCTTGAGCCGGGCCAGCCGCTCGTCCCGCATCAGCATCAGAAACTTGATCTTGGGGAAATGCTTCGGTGCTGCCGGATCGAAGTCGTGCTTGCCATTTTCGATGGCAAAGGCCCGGTCATGCGGGAAGGTGCCCCCCGTCTCCAGCCGGACTTCCGCAAGCGCCTCCGGGGATAGCCCCTTGACCGGATAGCGGTAGAGGCCGACGATCCTTGCGCTTTCTCCCATTGGCGTCCTTCCGGGTTTATGATTTCGGCAGGTTTCTGCGGCAAACTGTCTGGAGATTGCCCCTTGTGTGACTATCAGGCAACACCAATATCTGCCAAAGGCCGGTGCCTCGAAGAGGGCTGGCCGCAATGCAGAGGCGTTCATGACGGCGCGGGCGACCGGCTGTCTCGAAGCGTGCTTGAAAGGAAGACAGATGGATCTTGAGAAATTCACCGACCGGAGCCGGGGCTTCATCCAGTCCGCACAGGGACTTGCCGTTCGCTCCGGGCATCAGCGTTTCACCCCCGAACATCTTCTGAAGGTTCTGCTCGACGACGAGGAAGGTCTTGCCGCCGGGCTCATCCGCGCGGCCGATGGCCGGCCCGATCAGGTGCTGACCGGCGTGGAGACGGCGCTTTCGAAGCTGCCGAAGGTCGAGGGCTCGGGTGCGGGCCAGCTTTATCTCGCGCCGGAAACGGCCAAACTTTTCGATCAGGCCGAACAGCTCGCGAAAAAGTCCGGCGACAGCTATGTCACGGCCGAGCGGCTGCTGCTTGCCATGCTGCTGGTGCCGGGCACCGAATCGGAAAAGATCCTGAAAACGGCGGGCGTCACGGCGCAGTCGCTCAATGCGGCGATCGAACGTGTGCGCAAGGGCCGCACGGCGGACAGCGCCAGCGCCGAAGATGCCTATGATGCGCTGAAGAAATATGCGCGCGACCTCACCGCCGATGCGCGCTCGGGCAAGCTCGACCCCGTGATCGGCCGCGACGAGGAAATCCGCCGCACGATCCAGGTCTTGTCGCGGCGCACGAAGAACAATCCGGTGCTGATCGGCGAGCCGGGCGTCGGCAAGACGGCGATCACGGAGGGCCTGGCGCTGCGCATCGTCAATGGCGACGTGCCCGAAAGCCTCAAGAACAAGTCCCTGATGGCGCTCGATCTCGGCGCGCTCATCGCCGGCGCCAAATATCGCGGCGAATTCGAGGAGCGGCTGAAGGCCGTGCTCGCCGAAGTGTCCGCGGCGGATGGAGGCATCATTATCTTCATCGACGAAATGCACCAGCTTGTCGGCGCGGGCAAGACAGACGGCGCGATGGATGCGTCGAACCTCCTGAAGCCTGCGCTTGCGCGTGGCGATCTTCACTGCGTCGGTGCGACGACGCTCGACGAATACCGGAAGTATGTCGAGAAGGATGCGGCGCTCGCGCGGCGCTTCCAGCCCGTTTTCGTCGACGAGCCGACGGTCGAAGATACGATCTCGATCCTGCGCGGTCTCAAGGATAATTATGAGCTTCACCACGGTGTGCGGATTTCCGATGCGGCGCTCGTTGCTTCGGCCACGCTGTCGGACCGCTATATCGCGGACCGCTTTCTGCCGGACAAGGCGATCGACCTGATGGACGAGGCCGCCTCGCGGCTTCGGATGCAGGTCGATTCCAAGCCCGAAGAGCTCGACGAGATCGACAGGCGCATCATCCAGCTCAAGATCGAGCGTGAGGCGCTGAAAAAGGAAAAGGACGAAGCATCGAAAGACCGCCTCGGCAAGATCGAAACCGAACTTGCCGATCTCGAAAGGAAATCGGCCGATCTCGCGGCTGCGTGGAGTGCCGAGAAGTCGAAGCTCGCCTCCGCCCAGAAGCTCAAGGAAGAGCTCGACAATGCGCGCGGGGAACTTGCGCGGGCGCAGCGCGCGGGCCAGCTCGAGCGCGCGTCGGAGCTTGCCTATGGCATCATTCCGGGCCTCGAGAAAAAGCTCGTCGAAACCGAGAAGCGCGAACAGAAGGGTGCGATGCTCGAAGAGGCCGTGACCGAGCAGCATATCGCTCAGGTCGTGTCGCGCTGGACTGGCATTCCCGTCGACAAGATGCTCGAAGGGGAGCGCGAGAAGCTGATCGGCATGGAAAAGGCGCTGGGTGCTCGCGTCGTCGGCCAGTCGGAAGCCGTGTCGGCCGTCTCTCGCGCGGTGCGCCGCGCCCGTGCGGGCCTGCAGGACCCGAACAGGCCCATCGGTTCGTTCCTCTTCCTCGGGCCGACAGGCGTCGGCAAGACGGAGCTCACCAAGGCGCTCGCCGAATTCCTGTTCGACGACGATCAGGCGATCGTCCGTCTCGACATGTCTGAATACATGGAGAAGCACTCGGTCGCGCGTCTCATCGGCGCACCGCCCGGCTATGTCGGCTATGAAGAAGGCGGGGCGCTCACCGAGGCCGTGCGCCGCCGGCCCTATCAGGTCGTGCTTTTCGTCGAGATCGAATAGGCGCATCCCGACGTCTTCAACGTGCTGCTGCAGGTGCTGGACGACGGGCGCCTGACGGACGGGCAGGGCCGCACAGTCGACTTCAAGAACGTGCTCATCATCATGACGTCCAATCTCGGCGCTGAATATCTCGCCGAGCAGAAGGCGGGCGAGGATGTCGAGGGCGTGCGCGAGCAGGTCATGGATGTCGTGCGTTCGCGCTTCCGGCCCGAGTTCCTGAACCGTCTCGACGAGATTCTTCTGTTCCGCAGGCTCAGCCGCGAACAGATGGATACGATCGTCGATATCCAGATGAAGCGCCTGAGGAAGCTCCTCGCCGACCGCAAGATCGAGATCGCACTCGACGATGCGGCGCGCACCTGGCTTGCCGATGCGGGTTACGACCCGGTCTATGGCGCAAGGCCGCTGAAGCGGGTCATCCAGCGCAATGTGCAGGACCCGCTGGCCGAACTCCTGCTCACCGGCGAAATCGCCGATGGCGAGGCGGTCACTGTCTCGGCAGGCGCGGAAGGCCTCATCATCAACGGGCATGAAGTGGGCGCCGATGCCGACATGCTGGCCTCCCGCCGCCGCGGCGATGGCGGCGATGACGACCGCCGCGTCGTGCATTGAACGTCTGACGCTTTGACGGGGAACTCCTGAAACAAGGAAGGGCCACCGGATGTCCGGTGGCCCTCTTCTCAGTGTCTGTTGAATTGCGATCTTGGGCTCAGGGTGCGATACCTACAAGGACAAGAGGAACAGCAGGAACGCCTCGTCCTTCGCGGATGAGATTGTACAATTCGCCCTCATAGTAGGCGACACCTGACGACATTTCGGCCTGCAGTTCTTTCATCGGCAGAATTTCTATGCCGACATCGATCATATCTCCAACATAAAATGCCATGTGTTTGACGAAGAGGTCGTACGCGACGAAAGCATATTTACCGAATTGGACCTCAACTGCGACGCGTTCCTTTACGAAGTCGGTTTGGTTGTAAGACAGTATCGGTTTTAACCCGGCGGCCTCGATTTCTGCTCTCTGATCGACGTTGGGCAGATGCATTGTCTTCCTGATCAGTTTGGCATCGGATGTTACCCAGTAAGAGGTTCGCTGCTCGTTCCATCCATGATGCTTGAAGGCCATATTCATCGCCTTGTTCATTTCGATGGGAGAGTAGAGCATCTTTTCCTTGGTTCGCACTTCCTTAGAGACTTTCGTCCGACATGTCGCCGCATCTACTCCTTCCACGACATCAACAATTTCTTTCCAAAGATTGGGCTTGTGGACCTTGAGAAATTCAAGCCCGTTCAGGTGTGAGTAGATTGTCGCGATCCTCATTTTTGACCGCCATAGGGCAGTGACGGGTCGTAGACCGGTCGGTCCATCGGCCGTGTCTTTAGCGTGCCGGCGCGAAGCTGGTGAACTCGTTCCCAGGCAATATCAACGTATTCCTGAATAACGTCACAGCCATAACCGTTACGGCCGTGTTTGAGTGCAGCAATGACCGAAGAACCGACGCCCATGTAGGGGTCGAAAACGGAATCGCCAAGATTTGTCAGAGAAAGCACCAGCCGTTCAACTAACTCGACAGGAAATTGGCAGGGGTGGGCGGTCTTTTCGACATGGTTGGATTTGACATTCGGAAATATCCAAACGTCACCGGGGTTCTTGCCTAGAGGGTTTCCCGAGAGCTGGCCTGCCTTCGGTCCTTTGAAATGCTTTTTGCCGGGATATTTTGAAGGGACTCGGATCGAGTCGAGATTGAAGACGTATTCATTACCTTTAGTGAACCAGAGTATCGTCTCGTAACGGCCCGAGAGCCGCTTCGTGCAATGCAACCCATGTTCGAAGTGCCAGACAATTCGATTCCGTAAGAACAGTCCATGCT
Organism: Alphaproteobacteria bacterium; assembly: GCA_033838765.1. GTDB lineage: Bacteria > Pseudomonadota > Alphaproteobacteria > Parvibaculales > Parvibaculaceae > Parvibaculum. The sequence continues at coordinate 4,075 of JAJLKS010000356.1, read as the reverse complement.
CCTTGAAAACGGGATAAAGCACCATATCGAGCGGAAATATCTCTCCCCTTTGGACATGATTCCCAACCTGCCAACACAACGATCCCCCCGGGGCAAGCAGGCGAACGCATTCCGAAATCACCTGTGCCTGTGCCTTGATGTAATCGTTCAGCGAGGTACGTGCTTCATAGGATTTTCCGATGTTGTATGGCGGAGACGTGACGATGAGTTGCATCGACTCCGATGCCAACGGACGCATGAAAGCCAGATTGTCCTCACATGCGATGAAGGTGTCCCGATCAGTCTGCAGTTTTGCGATGGCTGCGGTCTTCATTTTTGTCCCCTGATTTGGAGGAATGCTGCGAGGTGTCTTGCTGCGTTTTGCGACCTGCATTTAAGTTCGCTATTTGTTCTCATGTCAACTGCTCTTCCGAATTTAGTCAGCGAACTATCGCCGATTCTTCGAAGTGGGCATACGATCCAAGCTTGAGCCCGGGTTCGCGCGTCACGCAAAACGAAAAGGCCGCCCCGATGGGCGGCCTTTTCTGATGTCTGCAGGCGCGGCTTCAGTTAGCGCTGCCGCCTGTTCTGGCCTCGGCGACCTTGGTTGCGGTCGGGGCTTCCGCCATCTGCGTCGCCAGCGTTTCGCGCTGGGCCTTGAAGGCGGCGAGTTCCGTGCCTTCGAGCTTGCGCCCGGTCGGCACCTTGAGCGCCAACGGGTTCATCTTCTTGCCGTTCACATGCACTTCGTAGTGCAGGTGCGGGCCGGTGGAGCGGCCGGTCGTGCCGACATAGCCGATCACCTGGCCCTGACGGACGCGGGTGCCCGCCTTGATGCCGCGGGCAAAGCCGTTGAGATGCGCATAGGCCGTCTCATAGCCATTGGCATGGCGGATCGCGATGTAGTTGCCGAAGCTGCCGAAATAATTGGCGCGCTTCACGGTGCCGTCGCCGGCCGCATCGATGGGGGTGCCGCGCGGGGCTGCGAAGTCGACGCCGGCGTGAAGCTTGGAATAGCCGAGGATCGGATGCCTGCGCATGCCGAAACCAGATGAGAGGCGCGCACCGTCGATGGGCGTCTTCATCAGGAACTTCTTCATGCTCTGGCCGTTCTCGTCGAAATAGTCCCACTCGCCATTGCCGGGGTCGAAGCGCCAGAGCTTGTGCACCTTGCCGCCCACAGTCAGCGAGGCATAGTGCACATCGCCTTCCTTCACGGGACGGTTCGACTGGTCGAACTTGCGGCTGAAATAGACCTCAAACTTGTCGCCCGGCTGAATCTCGCGCTGGAAGTCGACGCTGTAGGAATACATGCGGATCATCTCGGCGATGATCTGCACGGGAACGCCGGCGCGCTCGCCATCGAGGAAGAGCGAATTGTCGATCTGTCCTGCGGCGCGCACGAAACCTTCCGTGAACTCGTGCATCGTTTCGCGGCCCTCGAAGGAGCCATCGCCGTTGCGCGTCACTTCGATCATGCGTTCGAGATCTGGCTCGAGCGAGAGGCTTGCGAGATATTTCGCAGGCGTGCCGCTTTCGCCTTCCGCCATTGCATCGGGCTGCTCCATGAAGGTCAGCGCGATTTCCTGGCCGGCGCGCAGCTTGCGGGGGCTGTAATGGGTCGTGAGGGCTGCGACGGCGTGGTAGGAGTCGATGCGGTCGATGCCGGCATTCTGCAGCACCTCCATCAGCGTCTGGCCGCTTTCGAGCGTGACGACCTGCTGGACGGGCTGCTGTTCGGAGTGATTGGCCGCGGCTTCTTCCGCGAGGCGCTCTTCCGTCAGCGGGTCGAAAAGGCCGGGATCGGCGAGCGATGCCGTGCGCAGGCCGGAGGTGTCGTCGCCGGTATCGCCCATCGCGACGACAGCCGGGCGGACGCCGGTATCTTCCGTGGCCGGACGGATTTCCGCGGCAGCCGTTGCCGTGGCGGCGCCGGTTGTGCTTGTCGCGACGACGCGCGGCGCGCGCTCCGCCGTCAGCGACGCGGTCGCAACGCCCTCATAGGGCGCGACCAGCGCGGCAATGCCGGTGCCGACGAGCCCGAGCGACATCACGCCGAGGACGGCCGAGGCCGCGATCCAGCGTGACTGGCCGAGCGCGAGGCGGCTGGCGGAGCTGTAAAGTTTCAGGGAGAGCTTGGTGGAGCGGCGCAGGCGGCGCCAGAAGGTGTCGCTCGCAGGCAGGTCACTCGCGTCTGCGAAGCGTTCGGCGTCTTTATTCACGTGGGTCCCCGTGTCGTACAAGTCGCTGCCCCCCGGCATGATTCTGGCTGGCCCTATCGGTGGTTGTACCGCTTCCTTAAGGCCGGGTCCTCGATCTGCTGCTTAAATGGCGGACTGCCCCACCGCCGAAACAAACTGTAACGTGTCGTGAAATGGAACGATGCCCCGGCCCCTGCGTTACTGTCAACGCGCGGATTGTCCAAAACATTGTATTTTCACGTCTTATCAAGCTTTCTACGCCCGGTTTCCGACAGTTTTACGACCCCGTTCCATAACGGAAGACGAACAGCGGCCCCATCTGTTGTGCCATGCCGGGACCCGAGCCCCGAAATGCGTTCCTGGGAGGGGATATCTGCAGGGATCGGGCCGTTTCGCTTCCGAATCTATCCGCAGAAACGCTGGGTTCGTCACCGTTCAGGTCGGCTAAAGAGTCAAGCCCAAAAGAGTGCGATTTTTTTGAAAAAAGGGCGAAAAAGGTGTTTGACAGGCAGTGGGCACCCCCCTATAAACCGCCTCCACGAGGTCACGGCGGCCTTGCTTCTCCGGAAGCGGTTCGCACCCTCAGGTAAGAGAGTTCAAGGGTCTTGCCCGGATGCTTTCTTTGTGGCCTAGTAAACGATCCAACGATGGATGACAGCAGGCCCGGCTTCCTACGGGAAGACGAGGTGAAGCTGTCCTTCGGGTCGGTTACGACCCTGGTGTTTCGGGACGTATAAGCGTCGTGAGACTCAGGTGCTCTTTGACATTGTGGTTATGAGAAAGAGAAACGTGGACGGCGGTGTCCTCGCGAGATCGGGAAACCGATCGAACAGAACACTGACTGTCTGATGTTTCTACACACATACCCCGTTTTCCCGGTCCCAAGCCGGGATAACGAATGTGAGTGTATTTTGCGTCAGCCTCGCGGTTTTCCCCGCGAGGAATACAGTCGGATCAACTCAACTTGAGAGTTTGATCCTGGCTCAGAACGAACGCTGGCGGCAGGCTTAACACATGCAAGTCGAACGCCCTCTTCGGAGGGAGTGGCAGACGGGTGAGTAACACGTGGGAACCTACCTAGGGGTACGGAATAACTCGGGGAAACTCGTGCTAATACCGTATACGACCTTCGGGTGAAAGATTTATCGCCCCTAGATGGGCCCGCGCTGGATTAGCTAGTTGGTGGGGTAAAAGCCTACCAAGGCGACGATCCATAGCTGGTCTGAGAGGATGATCAGCCACACTGGGACTGAGACACGGCCCAGACTCCTACGGGAGGCAGCAGTGGGGAATCTTGGACAATGGGCGCAAGCCTGATCCAGCCATGCCGCGTGAGTGATGAAGGCCCTAGGGTTGTAAAGCTCTTTCGCCAGGGAAGATAATGACGGTACCTGGATAAGAAGCCCCGGCTAACTCCGTGCCAGCAGCCGCGGTAATACGGAGGGGGCTAGCGTTGTTCGGAATTACTGGGCGTAAAGCGCACGTAGGCGGCTATCCAAGTTGGGGGTGAAATCCCTGGGCTTAACCCAGGAACTGCCTTCAAAACTGGATGGCTAGAGTCCGAGAGAGGTGAGTGGAATTTCCAGTGTAGAGGTGAAATTCGTAGATATTGGAAAGAACACCAGTGGCGAAGGCGGCTCACTGGCTCGGTACTGACGCTGAGGTGCGACAGCGTGGGGAGCAAACAGGATTAGATACCCTGGTAGTCCACGCCGTAAACGATGGGTGCTAGTTGTCAGGCAGCTTGCTGTTTGGTGACGCAGCTAACGCATTAAGCACCCCGCCTGGGGAGTACGGTCGCAAGATTAAAACTCAAAGGAATTGACGGGGGCCCGCACAAGCGGTGGAGCATGTGGTTTAATTCGAAGCAACGCGCAGAACCTTACCAACCCTTG
>JAJLKS010000355.1:0-2747 GCA_033838765.1 Alphaproteobacteria bacterium | reverse complement strand
AGCGCCCAGACGCAGAGAAAGAAACCGGCCACAATGCCGACGAGGAAATTGGACATGGCGCCTTCGGCGAGCCCGCCCCTGCTGCCACAACGAATCACTAACCGAAGCGTGTGGCTGAGAACATAAAAATACAAGTAAAATCAATGGGTTGTGCCATTCTGACACGGCACAGGATGTCAGCCGCCGCGCACCGCTTCATGCGTTTCCAGAATATCCGGCGCCGGTTTCCGGCCAGCGAGGCTGACCGAAACGATGACCGCACTCGCAATCAGAAATCCGGGCAGGATTTCGTAGACATCGAAAATGCCGCCCGAAAGCTGCTTCCATACAATTACCGTGACGGCACCCGATACCATCCCTGCAAGCGCACCGTCGCGGGTCATCCGTCCCCAGAACAATGAAAAAAGGACGACAGGGCCGAACGCCGCGCCGAAGCCCGCCCAGGCATAGGCCACAAGCGCGAGTACGCTGCTGTTGCGGTCGAGCGCCAGCAACAGCGCGATGATGGATATCGCCAGAACGGACAGCCGGCCGGCATTGAGCAGTTCCCGCTCGCTCGCCTGTTTGCGGAACAGCCGCTTCCAGAAATCCTCCGCTATGGCGCTCGATGACACGAGAAGCTGCGACGATACGGTACTCATGATCGCCGCAAGCACGGCAGCAATCAGGATACCCGCCAACCAGGGGCTGAAGAGCACCTGCGACAATGCCAGGAAAACCGTTTCCGGATTGTCGAGTGGCGCCGCTGCGAAATAGCCGGCACCGGCAAACCCGGTAGCGATGGCACCGTAAAGTGCCAGCACCATCCATGTCATGCCGATGGCCTGAGCCTGCGGCATGTCGCGTTCGTCGCGCAGGGCCATGAAGCGCGCGAGGATATGGGGTTGCCCGAAATAGCCGAGCCCCCAGGCCATGAGCGAAATCGCGCCGATCGCGGTCGTGTCGTGGAACGCGTCGAAATAGCCTGTAGCGGCGACAGCCGACGCGGCATCCACTGTCGCGCCCCATCCACCCATGCCGGAAATCGCAACGGCAGGAACGATCAACAACGCAAGAAACATCATGATGCCCTGCACGGTGTCGGTCCAGCAGACGCCGAGAAATCCACCTATGGCGGTATAGGAAAGAATACTGACCGTGCCGATGAGAAGAGCTGTCTGATAGTCGAGGCCGAACACCTGCTCGAACAGGATGGCGCCGGAAACGAGACCGGCCGATGTGTAGATCGTGAAGAATGTGAGGATAACGAGGGCGCTTGCGACGCGGAGAAAGCGGCTCTCGTCGGCAAAGCGGTTCTCGAAATAATCGGGCAGCGTCAGCGCATCGCCTGCCATCTCCGTATAGCGGCGGAGCCGCCGGGCGACATATTGCCAGTTCAGATAGGCACCCGCTACGAGGCCGACTGCGATCCATATTTGATTGAACCCCGAAGCATAGATGGCGCCGGGAAGGCCGAGCATCAGCCAGCCGCTCATGTCCGATGCGCCGGCGGAAAGTGCGGCCACGCCGCCATTGAGCTGCCGCCCGCCGAGAATGTAATCCTTGAGGTTCGCCGTATAGCGATAGGCTGCGATCCCGAGCCCGAGCATGGCCACGAGATAGACGGCGATGGTGATGGCAATCGTCCCGCTCATCGCGCCGCCTTCAGCCAACCGGCGATGGATACGAGAATGGCAAGTGCGGGCAGCGCGAGCAGAACCCAGGTGCCGATAGTCAGTCCGCCGATCATGTACCCCCTTGCGGGCCTACATCATCGGTGGCCCGCCCATCTGCCGAGTTAGCCAATATGCCGGAGGATATGCAAGGTCGTTTGCCGATGAATTGCGCTGCGCGCCGGCACTGTTTTCAAGGTTGCGATTGTGGTTGCTGTACTGGCCCTTGTGGCCGTAGCGCGGATCGACCCTGTATTCTGCTTCGAGGTGTTCATGCGCGGCGGCCAGCTTGCCCCCGAAAACGACGACAGCTTCCGTCGGGTCGAGACCATAGGTCCAGACGCACGCCAGGAATCCGAAAATGAAACCGCCGACCAGTTTTCCCACGGTGAGCTCCTCGAGCTTCAATGAGGAAAGTTCCGGAAAATTATGATCTCGGTTGGTTAATAAACCCTTCCCGAGTCAAAAAAGCACGGAAACCCTAGAGGGATTGGCCGTCATCGACGGTGAAAAGAGAGCCGGTAATGAAGCGGCCATGATCGGAAACGAGTAGCAGCAGGGTTCCATCGAGGTCTTCCTCGACGCCCAGCCGCCGCCTGGGCCAGGTCCTGATCTGCTTCTGCCCGCCTTCCGACTGGAACCAGTCGGAATTGAGTTCCGTCTCGATGAAGCCTGGGCACATAGCGTTTACGTTGATCTGGTGCCGCGCCCATTCCTTGCCGAGCGATCGCGTCATCATCGCGACCGCGGCCTTCGTCATGCAGTAGATAGTGAGGCCCGGCAGAACCGTGTGCGCGCCGATCGAAGCAATGTTGACGATGCGTCCGCCCTGTCCGCGCACGATCATCGAGCGGCCTGCCGCCTGCGCCATGAAGAAGGCGCCGCGCACATTGGTATCGAACATCGTGTCGAAGCCTTCCGGCGTCACATCCGCTGGCAGCGCCTGTACATTCATACCGGCATTGTTGATGAGAATATCGAGGGGGCCGAGCCGGGCCTCCGTCAGCGCGAGGCAATCGGCGATGCTCTGCGTATCGGTGACATCGAGCGCAACCGCTTCCGCCGTTCCGCCAATCGCCTCGATCTCCGCCTTCA
>JAJLKS010000354.1:0-2899 GCA_033838765.1 Alphaproteobacteria bacterium | reverse complement strand
GGTGCTGGCCGCGCATGAGCCCTTCCCGGCCATTGCCGTCGACCGCCACTGGAATCTTGTGGCGGGCAATGCGGCGCTGCCGCTGTTCCTTGCCGGCATTCCCGACGAACTTCTTCAGCCACCCGTCAATGTGCTGCGCCTCAGCCTTCATCCGCAAGGGCTTGGAGGGCGCATCGAGAATCTCGGCGAATGGTGCGCGCATGTTTTCGACCGGCTGCAGCGCCAGATCGACCTCACCAACGACGAAAGGCTGACTGCGCTTCTTGCCGAGCTGAAACGCTTCCCGGCTGCCGCGGCTGCGCATGACGGCTTCGATGCCGAATTTGGCGGGCTCATCGTGCCGCTTCGCCTCAAGACCGATGCAGGCACGCTTTCCTTCTTCACCGCCACCACGGTGTTCGGTACGGCAGTCGACATCACTTTTTCCGAACTCGTGATCGAGACCTTCATGCCGGGCGACGAGTTCACCGCGGCAACCGTCAGGTCGATCATGGCATGAGAAAAGGGCGGTTCGCGCGGGAACCGCCCTTCCTTGTCTTTCATGTGCGGGGGAAGAACCCAAGCCCCCCGCTTCCAGTCCCGAAGCTATTCGGCGGCTGCAACCTTTGCGCCTGCTCCGGCGCCCGCGCCTTGCGACGAGGCCGTGCGCGCACGCAGGTTGAACTCGGCGAAGTCCGGCCGGCGCGTCCGCCACCAGTATTTGAAGGTGTAGTTCGCCCAGTTATTGGTGACCTTGCCGCTCTCGGTCTTGTACCAGCTCGTGCAGCCGCTCGCGAAAACGGAGTTCGCATTGTCCGCCTGCACGGCTTCGTTGGATGCGCGCTGGGCTTCCGGCTTCACATCCATGTAGAGAAGATTGTCGTTCTTCAGCTTTTCCACGCATTGGGCGATGTAGTTCGCCTGGCACTCGATCATGAAGATGATCGAGTTGTGGCCGAGATTTGTGTTCGGCCCATAGAGCATGAAGAAATTGGGAAAGCCCGACACCGTCATGCCGTGATGGGCTTCGGCACCCGTCGCCCAGGCATCCTTCAGATCGCGTCCGGCAAGGCCCTTCATCGCCATCGGCCCGAGGAAGTGGGTCGTGTCGAAACCGGTGCCATATACGATGATGTCGAAATCGTGCTGCTTGCCGTCCTTTGTGCGGATGCCGGTCTCGTTGATCGCCTCAATCCCGTCCGTCACCACGCTGACATGGTCCTTGCCCATGGCGGGCCACCAGTCATTGGCGAAGAGGACACGCTTGCAGCCCGGTTCGTAATCCGGCGTGAGCTTCTGCTTCTTGACGGGATCGGTGACGTAGAGATTCATCTCATCGATCGCCATCTGCTTCATCTTGTCGCCCGACGTGTGGAAGGCGCGGAACAGAAGTTCGCCGAACCAGTAGATCTTCCAGCGTTGTACCTTCATGGTCCAGGGCAGTGCCTTGTAGAGCGCCTTTTCCCAGCCGAAGAATTCACGCTGCGGACGCGGCAGCACCCAGCTCGCCGAACGCTGGAAGATGGTGACGCTGCCCGCTTCCTTCGCAACCTCCGGCACGAACTGGATGGCGCTCGCTCCATTGCCGATCACGGCGACGCGCTTGCCCTTGAGGCTCACCGAATGGTTCCACTGGGCGGAATGCCAGTGATCGCCCTTGAAACTGTCGCGGCCGGGAATATTCGGCCAGATCGGGCGATGAAGCTGGCCCGTTCCGGCGGCAAGGACATTCGCCTCGAAGGAGCGGCCTCCGGACTTCAATGTCCATATGCCGGACTGCTCGTCGAAGCGCGCATCGTCGATTTCCGTGTTGAAGACGATGTGGCCGCGAAGCCCGTATTTGTCGACCACGGATTCGAGATAGGCCTTTATGTCCTGCGCGAAGACGAACTTCTTCGTCCAGTCGGGGCGCATGTCGAAAGAGAACTGATACATGTGCAGCGGCACGTCGCAGGAACATCCCGGATAGGTATTGTCGCGCCAGGTCCCGCCGATCTCACTCGCCTTTTCATAGATCGTGAAATTCGTGAAGCCTTTTTCCTTGAGCTTGATCGCGGTACAGATGCCCGCAACACCCGCGCCGAGTATGGCGACGCTCGGACCCGAGGCCGCGCCCGCCCGTGCCGACACATCGTGAGCCAGTGCCATTGTTTTCTCCTCCCATCCGGTTGCCGTTCTCCCTCAAGACCGGCTGCCGGAATTTTTGAATCCGTATAACGATGTGAAAAGCCTAACCCCTTTTTCTGACGGGCGGAACCGCCTCGGGAGTTGCCCGCCCTCAATCATCGCAAGGGGAAGACAGATGGATCGCAAAGCGCTAAAGGAAGCGCAGCGCCGATAGGGAAACCTGACAATGACACAGACCAAGATACACGCCACGACCGATCTTTCCGACGCGTTTCCGGCCCTTGTTCGCCACGTACAACCGCTATTCCGCGACTATGGCGGGCGCGCCGCCTTTTGCGGACCTGTGGCGACGCTGCGTGTGCCGGACGACAACAGCCTGGTTCGCGCCGCCGTGGAGCAGCCGGGCAATGGCCGCGTCCTCGTCGTGGATGGCGGCGGGGCGATGGAATATGCGCTGTTCGGCTGCAATCTCGGCAAACTTGCTGAGGAAAACGGCTGGGCGGGCGTCGTCGTTCATGGCTGTGTGTGCGACACGGTGGAACTGCGTCACTGCCAGACCGGCGTGAAGGCGCTGGCGACACATCCAAAGCGCAGCGACAAGCGCGGCTTCGGCGAACGCGACGTTGTGCTCCGCTTTGCCGGCGTGACGATCGCGCCCGGCGAATGGCTTTACGCCGATGAAGACGGGATCGTCGTCTCCGCCGAAAAGCTCGGCTGAGACGACAGTTCAACTCTCTGTTCGGCCTTTTCGCCTCTACGTTCTCGAGCACGTAGCGCGGCAGTGGGTATGCCG
>JAJLKS010000353.1:0-2982 GCA_033838765.1 Alphaproteobacteria bacterium | reverse complement strand
GCGGCGATCGGCTCGCGCATCCAGGAAGTGGACGGCATCTCCTATGGTGCCTTCATCATTCCGGGCCTCATCATGCTCTCGCTGCTGACGGAGAGCATCTCGAACGCCTCGTTCGGTATCTACATGCCGAAATATTCCGGCACGATCTACGAGATCCTCTCGGCGCCCATATCCGCCGTCGAAACCGTGATCGGCTATGTCGGCGCGGCTGCGACGAAGTCGCTCATTCTCGGCGTGCTCATTCTCGTGACGGCGCGTTTCTTCGTGGACTACGAGATCCAGCATCCGTTCTGGATGGCGGCATTCCTCGTGCTCACCGCCCTCACCTTCTCGATGTTCGGTTTCATTCTGGGCATCTGGGCGGACAGTTTCGAGCGGCTGCAGGTCGTACCGATGCTGATCGTGATGCCGCTCACCTTTCTCGGCGGCAGCTTCTATTCGATCACCATGCTGCCGCCCTTCTGGCAGACGGTGACGCTGTTAAACCCGGTGGTCTATCTCGTATCGGGCTTCAGCTGGAGCTTCTACGGCTCGTCGGACGTCGGCGTGGAACTGAGCCTCGCCGCCATCCTCGGCTTCCTCACGCTTTGCACGGGGATCATCTGGTACATCTTCAGGACGGGATACCGGCTGAAGGTGTGAGGACTGCCGCTGAGCGCGAAGCCTCACCACAAAAAATGTAATCCCGGCACTTGTTGCCGGGACCCAATCCACGCTGCAGCAAGAACAAAGGCGAGTGGGCCCCGGGGACAAGCCCCGGGGTTACACTCTTTTTTATTCCTTATACCGATCTTCACGCCGCCGCATGTTCCTCCGGCCAGTCGCCCACATAGACCGACTGCGGGCGGATGAGGCGGCCGACGCGTTCCTGCTCCATGACATGGGCTGTCCAGCCCGCGATGCGCGCCATGGCGAAGACGCTGGTGACGGCGTCGCGCGGAATGCCGAGCGCCTCGAGCAGGACGGCCGTGTAGTACTCCATATTGGTGTCGAGGCGCTGACCGGGCTTTGCCTTGCGGAGCGCCGCCAGCGCCGCCACTTCCACCTCGCGGGCGAAGCGGACGCGGGCATTGCCGTTCGTCAGGATCGTCACCGCCTTGTTGAAGACATCGGCGCGGGGATCACGCACCTTGTAGACGCGGTGGCCGAAGCCCATCAGCCTTTCGCCGGATGCGAGCGCCTTTTCGAGCCAGGGCTCGATATTTTCGCGCGTGCCGATCTCATCCAGCATGTCGAGGACGGGGCCGGGCGCGCCGCCATGCAGCGGGCCCTTCAGGGCGCAGAGCGCGCCGACAACGGCGGAGACCGCACCTGCGCGCGTGGCGGCGATGACGCGGGCGGTGAAGGTGGAGGCGTTCATGCCGTGGTCTGCGACCGTGACCATATAGGCGTTGAGCGCTTCCACTTCGGCGGCGCTGGCGGACGTGCCTCTCAGCATGTGCAGGAAGTCTTCGGCATGGCCCGCCTTGGCATCCGGCGCGACGGGTGCCTTGCCCTCCGCGGCGCGGCAGAGGGCTGCCGTGAAGACTGCCGCCGCGCCCGCAAGACGGATGTGGTCGGGCTCTGCGCCCTCGCCTGCCTCGTCGCCGAGGAGCGAGAGGCCGGTGCGGAGCCCCTCGGTGATGCTGCGGCTGCCGCCAAGGGCCAGAAGTCCCGGCACCAGGGCGAAGGCCGCGACGCGCGCCCGGCCAAGCCCGGCGCGGACTTCCTCCGCCGAGGCCGCCGGGTCGAGACCCGCCGCCGCCCAGAGGGCCGATGCCGCGCCCTCGAAGTCATGGCTCGCCGCCAATTCTTCGACCTCATAGCCCGCGACGATCAGCCGGCCGGCCTCGCCATCGACCTGGCTGAGGCGGGTTTCGGCGGCCACCACATTGTCGAGGCCACTGGCGCTGGCAGGACGGGGATTGGCACTCATGATCTCACTCCTTTGCTCGGTCCGGCCCGGAAGGCGGGCCCTTGACCTCAAAGCTGGAGACAGGTTGATCATTGGTCAATCTTGATTAAGATAATCAATATATAGAAAGGTCCGTCATGCGCGAAGCACCCGAAGGTCTCTACCTGACTGCCCGCGAGGCCGCGGCCGAGCTCGGCATCTCGCTGGCCACGCTTTACGCCTATGTGAGCCGCGACCTGATCCGCTCGGAGCCCGTGCCCGACAGCCGGGCGAAACGCTACCGGGCGGAGGATGTGCGCGCGCTGAAGCGGCGGCGCTCGACGGAGGCGCAGGAGGCGGGCGCGTCGCCGGGGACGCTCTCTTTCGGCCAGCCGGTGCTCGATTCCGCAATCACGCTGATTGCCGATGGGCGGCTCCACTATCGCGGCTCGGATGCGACGGCGCTTGCGAAGAACTCAAGCCTCGAGCAGGTGGCGGCGCTGCTCTGGGGCTGCCGCGATGTACAGCCCTTCACGAAGGATGCCGTGTTCCACCCTTCCGACCGGCTCGCGGAGCTTGCCGCCTCGCTGTCGCGTGTGCCGCGGATCGAACGGTGCCTTTCGCTCCTGCCGCAGGCAGCGCTGGAAGATGCAGCCGTCTACAACATGACAGATCGGGGCCTTGCCGCCACAGGCGCGCGGCTGCTCCGCTATGTCGCCGCCGTAATCGCGGGCGAAAGCCCAAGCGACAAGCCGGTGCATGAAGTGCTCACCCGCGCGCTGACGCAGGGCGAGCGGCCGGCGGCCGAACTGATCCGCGCGGCGCTCGTCCTCTCCGCCGACCACGAACTCAATGCATCCGCCTTTACGGTGCGATGCGTCGCAGGCACGGGCGCAACGCTTTATGCCGCCGTGCAGGCGGGCATCTGCGCGGCACAGGGACCCCGGCATGGCGGGCTCTCGGGCCGCGTGGAAGGGCTGCTGCTCGACATGGCGAACCGGCAGAATGTGGAAGATGCCGTGGTGCAGCGGCTGAAGGACAACGATCCGGTGCCGGGCTTCGGCCACCCGCTCTATCCAGACGGCGACCCGCGCGCGCGGGCGCTGCTC
>JAJLKS010000352.1:0-5639 GCA_033838765.1 Alphaproteobacteria bacterium | reverse complement strand
GCGCGGCCCAGCGCGGCGCGGATTTCCTCGCCGTCTACGGCGCCTTCCGCCTGCGCGGTGAGCCCCGTCGTTCCCATGCGCAGAAAGCCGAAGGTCCAGTAGACCATGGTGAAGACGAGCGCGCCGAGCGCCACGGCGCCGATATATTTCGGATCTCCCATCCGGCCCATGACGGCGGTATCGGCAAGCCCGAGCAGCGGCGTCGACAGGTTTGAAATGACGATCGGAACGGCAATCGCCAGCACCATGCGGTGCGTGACGCGCAGCCTTGCCGCCGCCGCTTCGCTCATGATCCGGCAGGTTCGTCCGCGGGCTTCAGCAGGAAATGACCATGGGCTGCCGCGATGGGCCGCGAGCGGTCGTCCTGCCAGGCCTCTGCATGGACGGTGGCGACGCGCCGGCCCTGCTTGGTGATGACGGCGCGGCCATAGGTATCCACAGGGCGGCCCGAGCGCAGATAGTCGATGGTAAGGCCGATGGGCTTCGGCAGTGACTTGCCTGCGATCTCGAAGGCGAGCTGCGCGATGGCCGTCGTTTCGAGAAATGCACCGATCGTTCCGCCGTGAAGCGCAGGCAGCACCGGGTTTCCAATCAGCTTTTCCGAGAAATGCATCACCGTGGTGATCTCATTGCCGCGCTGGTCGACCGTGATGCCGAGAAAGCGCGCATAGGGAATTGCCTGCATGAGCGCATTGATATCGCGTTCCACCTTCTCGCTCATGCTGCGCCATCCTTGTTCTTCTTGAAAAGCGCCGCCGCTTCCTCCGCCACTTCGGATGTGATGGGCATAGGCATAGCCCTGTTCGCCGCCAGCATGAAAGTGCCGACACAGGTAGCGATCGGGTCGTTCTCGTCGGAGTGATAGGCAGTGCCGCGCACAAAGGCGATGTTGGTCGTCACCTTGTAGCAATGTGTATGCGCCATCAGGTCGAGCTTCGGCGTTGCAGGCTTCATGTAGTCGATCCGGAGATCGAGCGTCGCAATCGACATGCGCTCAGGCAATGCGAGCTGCACGGCGATACCGCAGGCATTGTCGAGGAGTGAGGTAATCACGCCGCCATGAATGACGCCGGTCTGCGGATTGCCGATCAGGTCTTCACGATAGGGGACGGAAAGCCACCCTTCGCCGCGCCGTGCATTCACGACATTCATGCCCAGTGCGCGGGCATGAGGAACGTGCTGGATGAGCACGTCCTTCATCAGGGCGATGTGTTCTTGGGTGATGTCGTCCGCCGCCATTCGTTCCCTCCGCGCCAACACATCTAATTGCGCCCCGCTCCGCCGTTAAGTCAACCGCGATTTGCAGCATGCCATCTCGCCTGTACTGCATGGTGCTGCCGCAGCGTCAGTCTTGCTTTGCCGCGCGGCTGCGGCTGCGATCTGGACCCGCGCCGGGCATTTCCTGTAGCTTGCTGCAAACGACATTCAGAATTCCGGAGTACTGCAACATGTCCGCACAATCGAAAGCGGCGGCGTCCGCCGACATGCCGAAGGCCTGCATCGTCGGCGCGGGCTGCAGCGGCTTTTCCACTGCCAAGGCACTTCAGGATCGCGGCATTCCCTTCGACGTTTTCGAAATGTCGGACACGATCGGTGGCAACTGGGCCTACAAGAACAAGAACGGCATGTCGGCCTGCTATGAATCGCTCCACATCGACACCTCGAAATACCGCATGCAGTTCGAGGATTTCCCGATACCGGACGATTTCCCCGATTTTCCGCATCACTCGCAGGTTCTGCAGTATTTCAACGACTATGTGGACCATTTCGGTCTGCGCGAGAAAATCGAATTCAACACCGCGGTAACGCATTGCGAGCGCACGGCCGATGGATTGTGGCGTGTGACGATCGACCGTTCCGGCACAGGCGGACCCTCGTCGGAGACGCGCATCTATGACGCGCTTTTCGTCTGCAATGGCCATCACTGGGACCCGCGCTGGCCGGCGCCTGCCTTCCCGGGCGAGTTCGACGGCGTGCAGATGCATGCCCATTCCTATCTCACGCCATTCGAGCCGGTGGACATGCGCGGCAAGAACATCGTCGTTGTCGGTATGGGTAACAGCGCGATGGATATCGCCTCCGAGCTGTCGCAGAAGCCCATTGCGAAACAGCTCTGGGTTTCGGCGCGCCGGGGCGTCTATATCTTTCCGAAATATATTGGCGGCCGCGTCGCCGACAAGGCGTCGCTCCCGTATTGGGTGCCGCTGCGCCTGCAGCGCTGGCTCGCCGCACGCGCACTGAAGCGGGCTGTCGGCAACATGGAGGATTACGGCCTGCCGAAGCCCGACCACAAACCGCTCGAGGCACATCCCTCCGTATCGGGAGAGTTTCTCACCCGCGTCGGCTGCGGCGATATCAGGGTGAAGCCGAATATCGAACGCTTCGAAGGCGGGAAGATCCGGTTCACCGACGGTTCGACGGAAGATGTCGATGTCGTCATCTATGCCACGGGCTACAACGTTTCATTCCCGTTCCTCGACAAGTCGGTTGTCGAGGTAAGGGACAACCACATTCCATTGTTCAAGCGTGTGATGAAGCCCGGCATTCCCAATCTCTTCTTCATGGCGCTGGCGCAGCCTCTGCCCACGCTCACGAATTTCGCCGAACAGCAGGCGAGATGGCTCGCCGCCTATCTCGCCGGAGACTATGCGCTGCCCTCAAAGGAGGAGATGGAGCGGATCATCGTTGCGGATGAAGAGCGCTTCATCGGTCACTTCTACGACAGCCCGCGGCACAAGATGCAGGTCGATTTCAACATCTACTGCCATGATCTGAAACGCGAATGGAAGCGCGGCGAGAAGCGCGCCAGGGCGGCCGGAAACCCGCTCCCGGTTCCTGCCCGTGCGTCGATGGCAAGGGCACAGGCGGCGGAGTGACGGCCGGCGGCCCGCAAATCTAACCATATGAAAAACAATGTCTTTCGCGGCGGCAGGTGCCGCCTCGAAAGTTGACGAATGTCGTCACGAGAGTAGAGTCGGTCGAAACCGGCTGTCGAGTCGGCCGCGCTGCGGGCGGGGAGGGGAAGCCTCGTTCAAGGCGCTCAGGAGGGATGATGAACAATGACATGATCTCGTGCAGGGCCGGGGGGCGCGCATGAGTACCGATACCGTTGCCGCGCCTGTTGCCGAGGGAAAGAAGAAGCCCGGCAAGCGCGAACTTACAAAGCTGAACAATCGTGAAGCCATCCTGAGCGCCGCACGCAGCGTCTTTGCCGATCTCGGCTACGGCGCAACGTCCGTGCGCGACATCATCCGCAAGACCGGCCTCGCTTCCGGTACGTTCTACAATTACTTCCGCAGCAAGGAAGAAGTCTTCGAGGCGCTGATGGATGAAGGCATGCGCCGCATCCGTCCGCGGTTGCGTGCCGAGCGCATCCGCTCGCGCACATTTGAAGATTTCATCAGCAATGCCTACCGCACCTATTTCGAATATCTGGCATCTGACCGGGATACGTTCCAGGTCATGCGGCGCAATCCGAATACGATCCGTGTACGCATGGACACGCCGGAGCTTATCGCGGGCTTCGAGGAAATTCGTGAGTATATCGAGGAAGACATCCGGAACGGCGCGCTTCCGCCTGTGGACGCAGAATATCTGATGGCCTCGGTCGTCGGCATTGCCATGGAAATGGGCGACCGGATGCTGCTGCGGCCGGACGTCGACGTGGAAGAGGCCGCAGCATTCGCTACGGCGCTCGTTCTTGGCGGCGTTCGCGCACTGCCGCACAAGGGAAAGCAGGAAAAGAAATGAGTCTCCAGAAATTCATCGTCCGCAGCCTGCTGAAGCTTCCCGACGGCATCCTCGTCAGGATGTCGGGCGGCAAACCGCTTGCAATCGACGGCCGCATTCTCGATGCGCGCGCGCAGTTCCTTGCATTTCAGGGTGCGCGCCAGCCTTCCATCACGGCGCTTGATCCCGTGACCGCGCGCAGCGCAACGGCTGCAGGCATGAAGCTTCTCGATGATGCACCCCGCGCATCCGTCGAGGTGAAGGAGTTGAAAGTGCCGGGCCCCGGCGGCCCGCTCGATGCACGGCTTTATAGGCCGCGCGGAAAATCCGGGCCGCTTCCCGGGCTTGTCTTCTTTCATTTCGGAGGCTGCGTCATCGGTGACCTCGATACATGCCATGTCTTCTGCAGCATGATTGCCGGGATCGCAAATTGCGCCGTGCTGAACGTTGCCTATCGCCTTGCGCCGGAGCACAAGTTCCCCACGCCGGTGGATGACGCTGTCGCGGCCTACCGCTGGGCCGTGGAAAATGCGGGCGACCTTGGCATGACTGCAGATCGCATCGGCGTTGGCGGCGACAGCGCAGGCGGCAATCTTTCAGCCGTCGTCGCGCAGGAGGCAAAGCGCAAGGGCTTCCAGCCGCCGGCAGTGCAACTTCTGATTTATCCCGTCACGGATTGGGCCGCGAAAGGCGGCTCCATGGAAAGTTGCGGCAAAGTCTATCCGCTGACGGCAGAAATCATGGACTGGTTCGCCGGGCACTATCTGAACGGCCCTGCGGACTATGCCGATCTTCGCGTTTCGCCTATGAGGGAGGCGGACCTTGCCGGCCTTGCGCCCGCCATCGTCGTAACGGCGGGTTTCGATCCGCTGCGCGATCAGGGCGCCGAATATGCCGAGAGGCTGAAAGCGGCAGGCGTCTCCGTTTCATATTCCTGCGAGGATAGTCTTCCTCACGCCTTTACCGCGATGACCGGGGCCATTCCAGCTGCAAAGGCCGCATGCGAAAGAATAGCGCGCGATGTGGGCGCAGCCCTGGGAAGCCCGGCCTGAACCTTGCTCTATGCGATCGTAAAGCCGGTGATCTCCGGCATCCTCGTCATGGTCGTCTCGGAAACGGCCAGGCGCAGCCCGGCATTGGGCGCGCTTGAATGGCCCGGCATGCCATGCTATTTCCCCAGTCTCCTTAGGGGAGTAGCCGCCCTCCGCCGCATGGCAGAGAGGGGCGGGCGTCAACAGACTTGAAGCTCCGGCTTCATGGCGTCCGCAATCAGCCCGCTGATCTGGCGAGACCTTTGGCTCAACGCGCCGCCTTTGCCGGGCAGGCGCGATGGGTCATTGGTGTCGCGCCCGGCAGCGGAGTTACCCTTGGAAGCCTTCCTCGTATCCTTCGGCGCGGTCGCCGTCGCTGAAATCGGCGACAAGACGCAGTTGCTTGCCCTCATTCTTGCCGTGCGCTTCCGCGCGCCCATTGCCGTCATCGGCGGCATATTCGTTGCCACGGTGGCCAATCATGCACTCGCCGCCTTCGCAGGTACGCTGATTGCAGGCTGGCTCACCCCCGGCATTCTCGCCTGGGTACTTGCCATCTCTTTCATTCTGATGGGGCTCTGGACGCTCGTTCCCGACGATGCGCCCTCGGACGAGGAGACGGCTGCCGCCTCGCGCTTCGGCGCCTTCATGGCGACGGCAATAGCCTTCTTCCTTGTCGAGATGGGCGACAAGACGCAGTTTGCGACCGTTGCACTCGGCGCGCGCTACGAGGCACTGCTTGCCGTCTCGTTCGGCACGACGCTGGGCATGATGGCGGCGAACGTGCCGGTGGTGCTGTTCGGCAGAGCGCTTGCGGAGCGTATTCCAGCGAAGGTCATGCGGTTTGCGGCAGCCCTCATCTTCATCGCGCTCGGCCTC
>JAJLKS010000351.1:0-1537 GCA_033838765.1 Alphaproteobacteria bacterium | reverse complement strand
GCCGGCTTCATGCCGCCGACCGGCTGGTCGATATCGTGGCGAGCAGCGCGCCAGTTGCGATCGCAAAGGCCGGGCTCGATCTCGCTCAGCTCAAGGCGCGCCTCTTCCGCGCGATCCTGAAAGCGGAACGCAAGCACCTCGAACATGTGCCCGAACTGTTTGCCGACCTCGAACGGGAAATCCGTATTCGCTTCGGCGAGGAGGCGGCAGCGTCCGAAACCGCCTCAGCGGAGGCCCGGTAGCGGCTCGACCAGCGGGCCGCAAGGCGACAGGTCGCCGTCATTGCCGGAGGGAAGTGGCGCTTGCCGCGTCCCGATCCAGGCTACTATGTCGCGCCAGACCGTTTCGCGCTGCTTGTCTCGAAGCAGCATGTGATAGCCAGCCGGATAGCAGGCAGCCGTCACCGCAACCCCGCCGGCACGCATCGAACGCAGGGCTGAGGCCGTCGCACGAGGTGGCACGATTTCATCCTTCGCGCCATAGAGCAGCAGAACCGGCACCGGAATATCGCCTGCCACGTTGTAGGCCTCGTCCATCAGCGTGACGAGACCATGAAGCGTGCCGATCTTCGTTTCCTTGATGACCTGCGGGTCGCGGCCGAGCGCGCGCAGCATCTCGATATTGTCGGATGGCCAGATTTCGAGACCACGCCCTGTGAGCTTCGCCGAGGGCGCAAGCCTCGCGGCGGTCCAGAGCGTCGCGGCGTAGACGGTGTTGAGGTTCTGCCAGCCCCAGACGGCCGGCGCGGAAAGAATGACTCCGTCGACTTGCGGCGGCTCGGGCAGCGCCATCATCCGCATCGCAACGGCGCCGCCCATGCTTGTGCCAAGCACGTAGAGCGGCACTCCTGGATACCGCTCGCGCAGGAGCGCGGCCATCGCCGCCGCATCTTCAGCCATGCGTTCATCGCCCGCCCATAGCCCGCGGCCCGGCGCGCCGCCGAAGCCGCGCTGGTCCATCGCATAGACGGCGATGCCCTTCGAAGCGAAAAACTCGCCTGGGCCGAACGCACCGAACGTATTGGAATAATCGTTGAAGCCATGCAGGCCGAGAATGACCGCCTTCGGGCTTTCCGCTTCGAAGACAAGCAGCGGCAGATGGGCGCCATCGGCCATGACCGCTCTGAGCGGCGAGGCCAGATCAAGCCGGGGCTCAAAGACCGGGTCGCCCACACCCATGAGGCGGGGTGCACATGCCGAGAGTGCGAGAATTGCGAACAAGGCCGGGAGCAGCCTCATCGATCCACCTCCAGAAGACGTCTGACGTCGCGCTTCAGCACAGGCAGCAGTTCTTTCTCGAACCACGGGTTCTTTTTCAGCCACGCATTGTTGCGCCATGAAGGATGCGGCAAGGGAAGGCAGCGTGGATGGAATTCGCGCCAATCGGCGACCGTTTCCGTGAGGCTCTTCCTGCGCGCGGGGCCGAGATGCCAGGCTTGCGCATACTGGCCGATGGCAAGCACCAGCTCGATTTGCGGCATGAGTTCGAACAGCGGTCCGCGCCAATGCGGCGCGCATTCGCGGCGCGGCGGCAGGTC
>JAJLKS010000350.1:0-7187 GCA_033838765.1 Alphaproteobacteria bacterium | reverse complement strand
CAAGGAACGTTTGGGCGAACCCGACTTCAACACCATCGTCCGTGTTTGCAACTTCCCATTGATTCTTCATTATGGAGTCCGGCTCTTGATACACGTAAGTAATCATTGGAAAAATCGTTTTATGTCTGCTAACCAGACCGTATTCACCCTTGTCCAAAATCTCAAAATTGCGGCGGACGCATTCGGCCCCGACCAAGGGCGGCCGGTTATGCTCGCCCATGGCGGCGGGCAGACACGCCATGCTTGGCAAGCCTGCGGTAAAAGGTTGGGACAACATGGGTATTACGCCCTCGCCGTCGATCTGCGCGGGCACGGCGAAAGCGACTGGTCTCCGGACGGAGACTACAGAATGGAGCGTTTCGCGGAGGATCTCCTCGACGTCGCGGACAGCTTCTCCGTGCCTCCGGTCCTGGTCGGCGCATCTCTAGGCGGCATCGCGGGCATGATCGCGCAGGGAGAATACGCAAAGGCCGGACGACGCGGGTTTGCGGCGCTGGTTCTCGTCGACATCACCCCTCAGATGAACATGGAAGGGGTTCAAAAAATCCTCGGATTCATGTCGTCGAATCTGGAAGAGGGCTTCGCCTCGCTTGAGGAAGCGGCCGATACGATCTCGCGCTACATGCCCGGCCGGAGTCGTCCCAAAAACCTGAGCGGACTGGCGAAGAACCTTCGGCTCAGGGAAAATGGCCGCTACTACTGGCATTGGGATCCGCTTTTCATCACCGGCACGCAAAAGCCGCAAGGCAGCCGCGAACCCGAACGCCTCCAAATGGCGGCGCGTTCCCTGAAAATACCGACGCTCCTTGTCCGCGGCCGCGACAGCGACCTCGTGACGGTCGACGCGGCGCGGCAATTCGCCGAAATTGTTCCTCATTCGGAGTTTATCGATGTCGCAAACGCGGGCCATATGGTAGCGGGCGACAAGAACGACATATTTACAAACGCCGTTCTGGATTTTCTGACGCGAATGGCACCTGCCGCGAGCGCATCGTAGCCCTAGCCCGGGCGGATTCATTCGCGCGTGTTACGTCTTCGACAGATGAAGACAAGCCAGACAAATAAAGATCAAAAAGAGGAATGGAGAAAGCCGATGTCGAATCTGGTTCTTCGCAAGGACAGCGGGCGTATTTGTACGCTGACGCTCAACCGTCCAGAAACCTTGAACGCGCTCAATATCCCGCTGTTCGAAGAATTGCGCGGGCATGTGGATGCGCTTCGTGGACAGGCTCACGAGGTGGCATGCGTCATCATCACGGGCGCAGGCAAGGCTTTTTCAGCCGGCCACGATCTGAAGGACATCCAGAAGGGCGAGCGCCCGCCGGAACCGCATTTCCAGGCGAAGACCATTCAGGCGCTGGCCGAACTGCCGCAACCGGTCGTCGCCTGCATCCGCGGGCATTGCTATACCGGCGGACTGGAGCTTGCGCTCGCGGCGGACATAATCATCGCCGCACGCTCCGCCAAGTTCGGCGACACGCATAGCAAGTGGGGACTGAGCCCGCTCTGGGGCATGACGCAAAGGCTGCCGCGTCGCGTCGGGCTGTCGAAGGCCAAGCAAATGATGTTTACCTCCGATATTTTCACGGCGGAGGCGGCGGAGCGCATGGGGCTGGTCGACATTTACGTCGACGATGCCGAACTGGAACAGGCGACAAACGACCTTGCTCGGCGTATCGCCGCCAATTCGACCTACAGCAATCAGGTCAACAAAAGTCTGCTGGGCGCGACCGACGGCATGACCGCCCAAGCGGGGCTGGCCTACGAACTCGCGCATAGCCCCGGCGCCTGTTCCGACGCGCGCGAACGGGTCGCCTCATTCGGAAAAAAATGACGGCGGGCCGCTCGCCGCGCTGCCCTCGACCTTACGAGGTTTTCCACCCGCCTCCTCCAGGTTCAGCTCGGGATTCTTGCCGGCAAGGCCTCATAGCCCTTGATGAAGTTGGAAAAGACCCGCTTTGGTTCGCCGACCACTTCGATCGGTTTGTCGGGCCAGCGCTTCAGGATTTCTTCCCAGACGATGCGGAGTTGCATTTCCGCCAGCCGGTTGCCGGCGCAGCGATGAATGCCGAAGCCGAAGGAGAGATGCTGACGCGGCCTTGGACGATCGATGATGAAGCGGTTCGGTTCGTCGATCGCCTCCTCGTCCCGGTTGCCTGAGACGTACCACATGACAACCCGATCGCCCTTCTTAATCCGCTTGCCGGCCAACTCCGTATCCTGGAGCGCGGTGCGGCGCATATGGGTGAGCGGCGTCTGCCAGCGGATGATTTCCGGTACCATGGTTTCAACGAGCGCCGGATTTTCGCGCAGCTTCCTGTACTGATCCGGATTCTCGTGGAGCGCGAGCAAGCCGCCGGTGAGCGAATTGCGCGTCGTGTCGTTACCGCCGACGATCAGCAGAATGACGTTTCCCAAATACTCCGCCGGACTCATGTTCCTGGTGGACTCACCCTGGGCCAGCATGGTGATGAGATCGCCGCCCGGTTCAGTTGCGTTCACGCGCTGATTCCACAACTCGGTGAAACAGGCGGCGCATTCGAGAAGCTCCGCTTCGCGGGCCGCCTCGCCTTCCGGTGTCTTGAAGGCTTCCTCCGAGGTTGCGACGTCGGACCAGCGGGTGAGTTTCCGGCGCTCTTCCCAAGGGAAGTCGAACAGGGTGGCGAGCATCTGCGTCGTCAGCTCAATCGACACGCGATCGACCCAGTTGAACGTCTCGTTCACCGGAAGCGAATCGAGAATCTTGCCGGCGCGCTCGCGGATCGTGCCTTCGAGTTTGGCCAAATTGGCCGGAGCGACGATCGGGCTCACCACCTTCCGCTGCGCGTCATGCTTCGGAGGGTCCATTGCGATGAACATCGGAAGCTTCAGACCCGCATTATTGTCGCGAATCGTAATTCCCCCCTGCTCGACGTCGGACGAATAGACGCCATGATTGGTCTCGACATGCATGATGTCCTTGTATTTTGTCACGGACCAGAAAGGTCCATAAGCGCTTTCCGCACAATAATGCACGGGATCCTCGCGACGCAGCCTTTCGAAATACGGCCACATCCGATTGGACCTGAAGAGCTCCGGATCGCTGACATTGAGTTTGTCGAGCGGAATGGCATATGGATCGTCCAAGGACTGGACGCGTTCGGCTACGTTCATGCTGCTCATGATCTTATCCTCGTTTGTGGACGAATATTCACCGGCGCAACCACCATTGAGCCAACCCCGACCCTCTTGGTGCGGCCAGCCATATAGGTGAGGAACTGCGCCACGTTCGGGCACATGGCCGCCCATATGGAATCGAAGCCAAGCGGCTCGGCCATGCCGGCCATCGCAATTTCATGGGCGTAGACCTCCTGGTCGGTATAACCGCCAGCGAGGTTCTGAAAGAACGTGCTCATGCCGACATGCATGGGAATCTCCTTTTTGTTCAATTCCGCTTCACGCGGTGTCGATCCCCAGCGTCTTTTTTATCGACCGGTGGAAGTATGCAAGAGCCGGCTCGTTGGCGCCGAAAGTCACAAAATCTTGTGCACCCGAGTGAAAATCACGCTGGATATTTTCCGCCAGCGGAAAATCTTCCTGCTGCACGGTCGCCATCAGCAAGTCCATGTTCTTGGCCCAGTACTTCCTGGCCTTGTCGGTCACGGCGGGTTCGGGCGTATAGAGAGAGACGTGCATTTTTGATTCATCCACGCTGTCGCCCGGATAAACCCTCCACGTCTCCAGATGATCGCCCTGCATGATGAAGACCGTATTCGGAAAGAGCACGTATACAAGCGCGGAGTGGCGGACCAGATCCCACTCGCTTTCCGGCCTCTGGCGCAACGCGTCGATCGTCTTGCGGGCGCCAATCATGCGCAGATTTCGTGCCATGCCGTCGAACGTGCCGAGGTTCGAGTGCAGGATCGGCGCGATCGTATTCTTGTGAAGTGTGCTCAGATGGTAGGTTTCGAGAAACGTGTCGATCACGAGCTTCCAGTTGAGGCGGGCCCGGAGCACGCGTGTCTCGTAGTGGCTGTAACTCGCAAGGCCGAACGCGACGAGATCGTCCGCCATCCCCGCAAGGTGGCCGTCGATGTCGATCAACCCGCCGGGCGTCGGCATGACCCAGATCATGCCGTATTTCTCCACCACCGGCAGAGGCCGCAAGCCGTTGCTCGTCTTGTCGACGCTCTCGAAGCCCTGCTCGAACGGTATCGACCTCAGCCTGCCGCTCCGGTCGTAGGTCCATGCGTGATAGGGACAACTGAACACGGTCTTGCCGCTGCCGCAGCCCGACGCAACGCGCGCGCCACGGTGGCGGCAGACATTGATGAAGGCATTGACCTGCCCCGCTTCATTCCGCACCACCAGGATCGGAACGCCCGAAAAATCGTCGGTTACATAGTCGCCGGGATTGGGCAATTCGCAGCTCAATCCGATCAGGAGTGGCTCATGCCGGAACAGCATCTCCCGTTCTCGGCCAGCCTGATCCGGACTGGTGTAGTCACTGACATGATGACGATACACGGCATCGCCCATCGCGGTCTCACCCGCGTCGAGATAGCCGAAGATCTTCCGCAACTGCTCGACCTGGGCTTCGTGTTTCATGATCGCACTTCTCCCGAACAGGTCCCTTGATTATCCGTCAGCGGAATAATGGCTCCCGGCGCTCCCGGAACGCCGCCAGACCTTCCGAAACATTTTCGCCCATCAGCGCGTCCACGACTGCGCTCCGTTCCATATCCAGACCTTCCTGAAGCGATCCGTCGAGTCCGTTTCTGCAAAGCTGTTTCATGGCGGCAAGACCGCCCGGATTCTTTTTGGCGAGGTCGGCACAATAGGCTTCCGCCATGCCGGCAAGCGCGCTGTCGTCAGCGATATGATTCACAAGCCCCCAGGCCAGCGCCTCGTCTGCCTTGAGCCAGCGGCCGCTGAACATCAGATCAAGGGCACGCCGCGAACCGACGATGCGCGCGAGACGCTGCGTGCCGCCCCAACCCGGCACGAGCCCGTAGCGGGCATGCTGGCATCCCATCTGCGCCGACTGCCCCGCAAAAACCACGTCACATGCCATCATCAATTCCAGCCCGCCCGCAAGACACAGACCGTTCACCGCGGCGACAATCGGCAGAGGCGAGACCTCAAGACGGCGCAGGACGCGATGACCGCCCGTGATAAACGCTTCCAGCCGACCCCGCTCCCTGCGAGCGTCGAGGACCTCGTCAAGATCGGCACCGGTGCAGAAGTGCTTGCCACGCGCAAGCAACAGAACGGCACGAACCTTCCTGTCTCCCTCGAACATTGCGAGAGCCTCGTCGAGACCGGCCATGACAACCGACGAGAGGCAATTGAACTTGTCAGGCCTGTTGAGCGCCACGATTCCGACGCCGTCTCGCATCTCGGTCTGGACCGGGGCTTCCGGGGCGCTCGTCATATCGCCTCCCTCACGCATAAGGCACGGCCACCCGGCCGACTTTCTCGCGCGAAATGATCATCTTCTGGATTTGCTCGGTGCCGTCGCCGATCTGAAGCCCCATCACGTCGCGCAATCTCTGCTGATGAGGCAGATCAGTGCTGTAACCGCCATGTCCGTGCGTGAGCAGGCAACGGTGGATGACCTGGAAAGCCGTCTTGGGTGCCCACCATTTGCACATCGCGGCTTCGGCGGTATGCGGCAAATCATTGTCGCGGAGCCAAAGCGTCTTGTAGCAAAGCAGACGCGCCGCCTCGAGCAGCGTCTGGGCTTCGGCCAGCGGTTCCGTGACACCCTGATATTTGGCCAGCGGATTGCCGAAGGCAACGCGCTCCGTCACATACTTCCAGGTCTCTTCCAGCGATGCGAAGGCCGGAGCCAGACATTGCAGGCCGATCAGCGCGCGGGAATAATCGAACCCCTGCATGACCTTCCGGAAACCTTCGCCCTCCGGGCCGACCATGTAGCGCGACGACACCTTAACATTGTCGAAGAATACCGAACCGCGGCCGACCGCTTTCGAACCTACATCATCGAAGCTCGAACAGGTGATACCCGGCGCGTCGAGCGGCACCAGAAAAGCCGACACACCGCCAGCGCCCGGATTGCTTTCATCCGTGCGCGCGAGCACAAGAATGTAATCAGCCTGCTCGGCCATCGAGATCGAGGTTTTCTCGCCCGACAGGACGTAGCCGTCGCCATCGGCGCGCGCTTTCGTCTGCAGATGCGCTGCGTCGGAGCCGCCTCGCGGCTCCGTCAGACCGAGCGCGACGATCGCCTCGCCCGAGCAAATCTTCGGAACGATTTCATCGGCGACTTCAGGCCTTGCATGCGCGGCGACGATCGATCCCATCAGCGAAGCCAGGAGCTGGACATAACCGACACTAATGTCGCCGCGTGATATTTCCTCGATAATAATGCCGGTCGTAACGCTATCGAGTCCCGGCGCCCCGAATTTTTCGGGCAAATCGGCGCCGACGAGGCCAAGCTCACCCATATCCCGGACGAGCTGTCGATCGATCGCTCCGGCGGCTTCGCGCACCTTGTAGGCGGGCGCGAGCCGCTCGCGCGCAAATCGTGCGGCGGTATCTCGAATG
Source organism: Alphaproteobacteria bacterium (assembly GCA_033838765.1). Lineage (GTDB taxonomy): Bacteria > Pseudomonadota > Alphaproteobacteria > Parvibaculales > Parvibaculaceae > Parvibaculum. The sequence goes on along the minus strand of JAJLKS010000350.1, from coordinate 638 downwards.
GCTCCCTGGTCGGACGTAAAGGCAAAGTCCAAGATACCACCTACTTCATATGCTTGCGGAATTCCGGCTTACGCTTTTCATTGAGCGCGTTGACGCCCTCTTTCGACTCCGCCGAGTTGTAGTAGAGGCGGAGCGCCTGCATGCCAAGACCGCCAATGCCGCGAATATTATCGCTGTCGGCGTTGAACGATTTCTTGGCAATCGCAATCGCCGTCGGGCTACGCTCGACAAGCTCGGCGCACCAGGCATCCACTTCCTCATCCAGCTTGTCGTCGGGAACGACCGCATTGGCGAGACCCATCGCCAGCGCCTCGCGCGCCGGATAACGCCGGCACATGTACCAGATTTCGCGCGCCTTCTTCTCCCCGACCACGCGGGCGAGATAGGCGGTGCCGAAGCCGGGATCGACGGAGCCCATCTTGGGACCCACCTGGCCGAAGATTGCGCTCTCGCCCGCAATCGTCATGTCGCACAACGTCGCCAGCACATTGCCGCCGCCGATGGCGTAGCCCCGCACCTTCGCGATCACCGGCTTGGGCACGTCGCGAATGACCGTGTGCAGTTCCTCGACCGGCATGCCGATGGTTCCGCGCGTCTCGCCGTCGCCATAGGAACCGTCATGATCCGATTGATCGCCG
>JAJLKS010000349.1:0-7559 GCA_033838765.1 Alphaproteobacteria bacterium | reverse complement strand
CTTCATGCGCCCGGCCTTCCATGCTTTCTCGAGCGCGGCGATTGCGCCCTTGTCCGTGCTGGCGAAGGCCTCGCGCACCGGATACATGCGCCCGCCGGTCTCGTGGTAGACTTGACCGAGCACGTTTGCCATGTGGTGCGGATCGGAAAGCCGCCCGCGCACGCCGGCGTCAAGCAACGCCTCCATGCCCTCGACCTGCTTCTGGGAAAGCGACGTGCCGAACACGCCGCTGTTGCGCTGTCGCAGGTAGGCGTAGAACTTGGCTCGGTTCATTCCTTCTCCCTCCACAGAATATCCATTCTCGCCTCGATCCTCGTAAGGCGCCGGTCTATCTCGCGGATCGCGTTGGCGATCTCGCGCGTCGGGTCGTGATCATCGCGCTTGCGCGGCACGAAGAACTTTCCGAGGATCAACGCTATCAACACGAATGCCGGCCAGCTCGTAGGTGGGAGGTTGGCCAGCGCAGAGGCTATTTCACTGAGGCTCATACTTGGCGCGCTCCCACCAGTCGCGGAAGTTTGCCGCGGCGTAGTAGGCCTGGAAAGGCACGAAAAGCACCAAGCAGACCAGTGTGATATGGCGTCCATCCTCAGCGAACGCTGCCGAGGCCGCCAAGTAGCTGAACATCCACGTCAGCAGCGCCCAGCCGCCGACCCGAAGCATCGGAGACCACCGGGGCCACCGCCCGTTGATGATGAGACCGTAGAGCACTGACGCCGCGCCGACCATCTGGCCTGTCGCCCATATCTCAGCGTCAATGTCATACGCCGGATACCCGTAGGTCGTGGCGGTCATCGCACCGCCCCAGATCAACTCCGTGAGGAAGAACCCGAGGCCGAGGCAGAACGTCTGCTTGGCGAGAAGCGCCTGCCGGTCCAGATGGCGAATCGACCTAACCATCACTCGTGACCTCGAACGTCGTCTCGCGGTGTATGCTGCGCTGCAAGAGCACGCCGCCTTCATTTATGACCCACGTCACCTGCATTTCGTAGTGCCCTGGCGCGAGGCTCAGGCATTCAGTGTGCTTGTCGACGAACCAGGCGAGATCAATCCCGCCCTCCGGCAGCTTTGCCCCAGCCGGATAGGTCGTTTCGATAAGGCCGGTGTTGCACGCCACTATGCGCGCGCCGTCTGGCAGCACCCGCCATATCTGGATGCGCCAGCTTCCGTCGAAAGTCCGCTCGATCTCGCGATCATAGGACACGGCGAGCGCCGCAGGCTCCGGCCCGCTTTCGACCTTGATATCGCCGACCGGGAACCAGTGCCGCGCGGGGAAGGCGAATTGCATCGCGACCAGAAAGGCCCCGACAATCACGACGCTCACGCCGATTTTCTCGTCTGCCGAAAGCCCGTTCATGCCAGCCTCCTCGAGACGTAGCCGACCGCCACAGCGATCATGCCGATGATAGCCCACGATTCCGGCCCGGTATACAGGGCGCCCCACGCAAAGAAGGACATGTCCACGACCGCATCACGCCAGCGGCGTTTAACTTCGCCCGTCAGGCGCAGGAACTGCACGGCCTCCCAGACAGCCCAGACAAACACCGCAGCGCCGAAGGCCCACCATTGCTCCGCCCCGGCCTGCCGCCATGCCGCAGCCGTCGCGGCGCCGATCAGGATGTGCGTCCCCTGATTGGATGCCCAACCGTAGGGGTCGCCGCGAAAGTCGGACCACTGCATCAGAAATGCCCCTCGTCCCAGGTGTTCACCACCTGTGCGATGTGATCCGCCAGCGGCGACCCCTCGCGCCGGTATGCCTTGATCCGCGTCGTGAAGAACGGCGAGAACTCCCCGCGCGTGTTTTGCCACACTGGCGGGCGCAAGAAGATGAACGTCGCGAGGATCATGTTGAGCAGCACGATGTTCGCCACGGCCATCGGCAGGCCCACCAGCGCGGCCCAGATCCACTCGACCGGCCTGCGGTCCAACCCCCACTTCCGGCGGCCGGTGAAGTAGAGCGCGAACAGCGCGAGCACGACCGCGACGAACGGCCCGCAGATCAGCCAGCGAAAGTAGGCGAAGCGGTCCTGGTTCATGCCGTCACGCTGCATCACGGCCCCGTGCGGTCGAGAACGTCGCGAAAGGCTGCCCGGAATGCCGCGCGCGTCTGGGCAAGCGCCGCAGCCCTTGACAGCCCGGGGTTCGCCGCTCTCCGCATGTCGGCCAGCATCAAGGCTATTGCGGCCGTCACCGGGTTCTGTTCCGCAAACTCGAACTCGGCTTCTTCCGCGATCTGGTCCTTTTCCTGCGCAGACGGTTCCGGAGGCGCACCGACCAACCACGAACTTCCGGTCCACTCGGCCCACGGCTCCGGGCGCTGCGGCACGACCCTGTGCCCAGGAGGGGCCGGAACATCCGTCAGCGTCTCGTAGTATCTGCCGGCCGCATCCAGGAAATACATCAGCGCAACTCCGCCCACGTCCCGATCGACGTGGCGGACGTCGCCCGGTAGTAGTGGTTGTTCGGAACAATGGCTTGCGCCGATTGCGGGGCGGCACCGATCGAAATCCAGCCGACCGCAATCCACGTCGAATTGTCGGAGGACACTTCCAGCGATTTGCCAGCCGCCGCCGAATTCGCCTGGATTGCCACCATAATCGGCTTTCCGGTCGTATTCTGGTAGGACGTGCCCGCCGATCTGGACCCGGTTACGTCCTGCCACGTCTGGCCGACGCCAATGCCGGTTCCGGTCAGCTGCGTTCCGTCCACCGCCGGCAGTCGCGCCGATCCGTCGAGTTGGACGGCATTGTTGGCCGATGTTCCGGCCGTCAGTACCGCCGCCGATCCAAGACCAAGGGTCGTGCGCTGCGCTGCGGCGTCCGCGTCATCGAGAAGAGCGAGCCCCGCCGCCGTCAGGTCAAACAGCGCCGCGGTATTGGCCCCCGTGGTATAAAGCCCCTTGTTCGCAGCGAATGTCAGGCCCGCCAGGCTCGTGAGGTTGGCGTTCAGCTCCTGCACGCTGAGGGCGGTTCTTGCCGCCGCCGCAGACGAAGCGCCCGTGCCGCCAGCGACAATCGGGCGTACCGTGTTCGCATCCGTCTCAAGGTCGCCAAGCGGCGAGTTGATGTCGCTCGCGTCGGATGTGTCGCCGTTCGTGCGGTTGGAGCCCGCCGGCAACGAGTAGACACCTGATCCGTTTCGTGGCATTTTCGTTCATCCCTTTTATTTTGGTCCGATCTCGCCCATATTTGGAGCAGGAGGATGCGAAGATGGAAATCATTTATGTGATCGCGGTCTGCTGGTGCGTGTACTGGCTCATTGAGCACTACCGGACGCAGTAGCAGCCGTCCTTGCTGCAAGTAGCGCGCGTGTGATCTCATCGACGCCGCCCTGACGGGGCGCCAATACACGATCTGGCGCGATGGACTGTAGCAGTTTCGCGATGCTGCGGCGCGTTGACCCTTCACCGGCCATCTTCGCCGCCTCCGAAAGCCCGATGATTGGCGCAGCAACCCCGGGCGCCGCGGCAATGCCACCGAGATGCAGCAAGGCCGCCAGGCCCCCGCTGCTTGGCGCAAAGCGCGAAATGCGACGCATGAGGTTTTGGCCCATGGCCGCCTCGCCGCGGACAACCGCGTCCATTTGCTTCAACTCATCCGCCGTAAACGACCGTCGCAGCCGATCGCTATCCAGGATGCGGCGAAGATTCTGCCTCATGGCGTTGATCTCGTTGCCGCCGCTTCCGGTGGAGGCTGCACGGCGAACCGCTTTCGTGTTGGCGTCCTCGATGCTCTGCGCCGCAGAAGTGCGGCGGTAGGCGTCCCGACCTTCCCGCAACTGATCCGCAACCGGATCATCGAGGTTGTCCAGGTAGTCGGTGATTTCGCCTTTCATGATTTGCGCCAATCGGCGGTCGTCCGGGGCAGCGGTCATCGGCATGCTGCGGGTCGTGATGCGACGCAGGTTCTCGATATCCTCGATACGCTGCGGACCTGCCGTATCGTCAAGGATGGCGTCCAGCACATTTGCCGCGCCAGGATGTAGGCGCGGGTTTATCCGCTCGGAGGCCATGCGATTGTTTAACGTCTGCGCAAGGTCATCCACGCTTTCTTGCGGCAACACCCGCCGATCTGCCCGAACTTCTCCATAGGCATCGCTAGCGCGCATCCGTTGATCTTCAATGCCGGGGCGCACGTTCGCTGCCGATCCGGACAGGTTGGCCGCGCGACTTGCGAGCATTCCGGCCGGAACACCGCCACCCAGCGCGCCAACAATCTCTGCCATCGCGCTTCCGGGCGCAACTTCATTCGCGACTGCGGCTCCAACACCTGAACCGACAGCGGAAGCCCCCTCCACGGCGGCGGATGCGGCCGGCGCGGCGCGAACTGCCGGAGATGTCATCGCTATCGGGAGGCCAACGGTGGCAGCACCGACTTCCTCTCCGACGCGCCGCGCACCACGTTCCATCGTGGTTGTCGGCTCCGGGATATTGCGGTTGAACGGCTCCATCATGGACGCGATCGAGGCCGACCCGCCGACAGGGTTTTCGATCGGCCCCCAAAGCCCGGTCAGATTTCCGACACCGTTTATTGCGCCAGCGACGGCATCTACCGGAAATCCGGCCATGTTGGCGATTCCAGCCTGCGAACCCGCTCCGAATTGACCGGCAAGACCTGTAATCGTATTGGCGGTTGCGGCCCCTTTCGCTGCCGCTCGCTCGGCCTCCAGGCGTTCAATTCGCAGCCGGCGAAGTCGTTGTTCGCGCGTTTCGCTCATTGCCCCGATCTCCGCCATGCTTCTTCGTACGCATCAAGTTGTTCATCCGTCAGCGCGCCAATGTCGACTTGCATGAGTTGCTCTCGGCTCATGCTCTCGAAGTCGCCACCGACATTGGTGGCGGTGCTGCCTGACGGCACTGCCACCGTCCCATCGTCGTTCAGCGCCCAATTGCCATTGCCGTATGCAAGATTTAGCGCAAGCTCTCGATACGCCTTTGCGGCGCGCAGGTATTCTTCTGCGCTCGTGGAGCTGTTCAACGCCGTAACGGAATTACCGATAGCCTCGCGCTCCGAGTCCGTCAGCTGCCCGACTGCGCCGCCGGTTGGGCTGTTGTCGCGCATGTTCTGAACTTCCGACAACGCCGCCGATGTCGTTACCTGATTTGTCCTGTTCTCGAAGTCGACGGCGCCCGCTCCCGTGATAAAGCGACCAAGGCCGGTGCGCCGGAAGTCTCCCACGGGACCCGTTACCGGAAGCCCCCCGTCCTCGATTTCTCTGATGTTGAGGTTCAGGCTTTCCAGCGTTGTGCCGAGCTTGAGATTGGACTGACGGTTCTTGTTTTCCGTCTGGGCTGACGTGTCCTCCGGGCCGCCAGGAATCGGCCGCATTGAACGGCCTCCCGTGACGGGATCGGTAAACAGTTCGTAGCCCTGCGGGATGGTGCCGACTTCTCCGCCTGTGGAAACACTCACGCTCGTTGACGACGCGCCGGCCTTCCGCATGTCCTGCATGAAGTCGGTGAACGAGCCTTCATAGCCCTGCGACTTGGCGAACTCATATTCCCGCATGTCATCAGTTGGCGTCAACGGCTTCGGGCCTTCCGGAAGATCACCGCCCAGCACGAACGCCTGATATTCCGGCGTTCCGGGCTGCAAGCCGTATTGCGCCGCCGCTGCCGCACGCTGGTCGAACTCGGTCTGCTTGGCCGGCGGGTTCCGCAGCGCGTCCAGTTCAAGCCGCATCCGTTCCATCTCCATCGCGCGCATTGGGTCCATGGCCTGCATCTGTTGCTGCAAGAGGGCCTGAACAATCGCCTTCTGCCCCGGCGAGGCATACGGCGAGGCAGCGATGTCCGCGAGCGCCTGGATGTTGAAACCGCCGCCGCTGCCAGTCTGCATCACGCGCTCCGGGCCGCCGCCGAGATATGCGGCTTCGCGACGAGCGCGGTGTTTCTCTGCCGGGCGCAGGAAATTGTTGACGATTGCCGCCGCCGCGGTCGGAGCATCCTGCGCCGCGAAAATGCTTTGCGCCGCCCGCGACTCCGGCCCCTGCAACTCGGTCATCAGGAAGTCCATCTGCACGTTGGGGTCTGCCACGTCGGCGCCGCGCTGGGCTGCGAACGCCTCCAACGCGCGCCTGCGCGGGCCGGTCCACTGCGCCAAGCCGAAGCCGCCCCTGGAGCCGGGAACAATGGGCGCGATTTCGTTGATGCCGGGATTCAGGCCGCTTTCGTCCTTGAAGTTCATCGCGAACGCCTGCGCGACATGCTCGGGAAGGCCGCGCTGCGTCAGGCCAGAAACCACGTCCGCCTCGGTCAGCGGACCCCGCATCGGTGTCTTGCCAATTGCGCGCATCGTGTCGTTGGCGATGCTCTTTGAGTCGCTCGAATAGTTTGCGTCGTCTGGTAAGGATCGTGGTGAGCCGACACCCGCAAACAGCCCGTCCCAGGCCTTGCTGAACTCATCGCGGCCCTTCTTTTCGGCGGCATCTGCGCGTCGACGCAGGCCGCGAATCATCAGGGCATCGCCAATGGCGTTTAACCCCTCTCCAACGTTCTTCGGGACACCCATGTTGACCGCAAGGCGATCCGCAATCTCCCGGCGCCTCTTGATCTCGTCATAAGACATACCGGTATTGCCGCCGAAAATGTAGCTCATCAGAACAGCCCCCCCGTGATCGCTTTTGCGCCGAGCCCGAACAGACCGCCGAGTATGCTGTTTCGCGAAGCCATGTCCTGCTGATATTTGTTGAGGCGCTGGTTATAGTTCTGGTTGATGAGCCCGGCGACATCTGTCGTCGCGGCGCCTTGCGGCTGATACATCGACACCTGCGGGTTGCTCACCTGCGATCCGCTCAGGAGCGCCGTGATCTCGTTGATGGGCTGGTTCCGGAGCGCTTGCAGTTCCGAGAACGCCTGCCCGCGGCCTTGCAGGAACATCTGGTTGTAGGCATCGTTTTCCTGCTGCCCGAGCAAGGCCATTTCGCGATTGTACGCCTCCGACCCAGGAGCGATGCCCTGGTTCGCGAGCCGCGTTGTCATCGCGTCGCGGCGTTGTCCCATGAGCGGATCGAGCCGCTTGCGGCCGAGTTCCTCAAGGCGCCCCTCGATCTCGTCCGTGTCCGCGCTGAACGGTGTTCCGAGGTAGTCCTTCAGGAAATCGGATTGCTGGTTCGCCGTTTCGGCAAGGTTCAGCTCCGCAGCGTCGGTCTGCGACTTGATCGCCTTCTGCGCGTCCGACAGTGACAGCGTAGACGTATACGTCGGGAAGACGTGGCTTCGGCCGGTGTAGGGGTCGCGATACGTGTAAGACCCGGTTCTTTCATGCGTCAGCGACCCGTCCGGGCTGTACTGGTTGACCATGCCCATCATGTTGTTGGCAATGGCCGTGCCGATGTTCGTCGACGTTTGGGCTGACGCTGTTTCCTTCGGATCAGGCGGAGTCGGCGCTTTCGATCTTCCCATGATTTCTCTCCAGGTTGAACGGACTTGCCGCCCACTGCTCCTTCGTGATCGTCGTGATGTATCCATCACGGTCGCGCCCCCTGAGGCGCGGGATCACGTACTCATCTGCGCCGAGCGCTTTCCACATCCGCCGGATATGGTTTTCGCGGTCTTGATG
>JAJLKS010000348.1:0-4223 GCA_033838765.1 Alphaproteobacteria bacterium | reverse complement strand
CGCGGGCGAGGGGCCGACGGCTTCCGCCGTGATTTCGGATGTGGTGGATATCGCGCGCGGCACAAACGTGCCGCCGTTCATCGTGCCTGCGGCGCAGCTCAAGCCGCCTGCAAAGCCGTTGATGGATACGCACAAGAGCTCGTTCTATCTCCGGCTTCGTGCCGTCGATCGTGCGGGCAGCATGGCGGCCATCACACGGGCGCTCGCCGAGGCCTCGATCTCGATCGAGCGCATCGTGCAGCGCGGCGGCAAGGGCGACGACAGCGGCCGTCTGCCGGTGGTCTTCATCACGCATGAAACCGACGAAAGCACGATGGCCCGCGCGAGGGCCTTGCTTGCACAACACGAAGATGTGGCGGGAACGCCGCTTGTTATCAGGATCGAAGACGGCGAACTGCGCTGACTTTGAGGAATGGAAATGCCGGGCATGAAACCCGGCGATGCGATGGGGAACGAGATGAGTGAGAAGTCGATCAGCCTGAACCGTATGCTTGCGCTGGAAATGGGCCGCGTAACGGAACGGGCGGCGGTCTGCTCTGCGCTTTGGGTCGGTCGTGGCGATGAAAAGTCGGCCGACCAGGCGGCAGTCGATGCGATGCGCAAGGAACTCAATGTTCTCGACATCGACGGCACCGTTGTGATCGGCGAAGGCGAACGCGACGAAGCACCGATGCTCTATATCGGCGAGAATGTCGGCACGGGCAAAGGCCCGAAGGTCGATATCGCGCTCGATCCGCTGGAAGGCACGACACTGACGGCGAAGGCGATGCCGAATGCGATGGCCGTGCTTGCGGCTGCCTCCGGCGGCACGCTCCTCCACGCGCCCGACACCTACATGGACAAGATCGCGATTGGCGGCGGCTATCCTGCTGGGGTCGTAGACCTCGATGCGTCGCCGGCCGACAACATCAAGTCGCTCGCCAAGGCGAAGGGTGTGCAGCCTGCCGATATCACGGCCTGCATCCTCGACCGGCCGCGCCATGCCGATCTCATCCGCGCCGTGCGCGAGACGGGCGCGCGCGTCACCCTCATCACCGATGGCGACATCGCAGGCGTGATCGCCACCACCGATCCGGAAACCGGCGTCGACATCTATATGGGCATCGGCGGTGCGCCGGAAGGAGTGCTGGCGGCGGCAGCGCTGCGCTGCATCGGCGGTCAGATGCAGGGCCGCCTCGTCACCGCGAGCGAAGAACAGAAGGCGCGTGCGGCCAAGATGGGCGTTACGGACTTCAACAAGAAGTTCGAGATGCATGAAATGGCGTCCGGCGACGTTATCTTCGCTGCAACCGGCGTCACGGATGGCTGGCTGCTGGACGGCATTCACTATGAGCGCGGCGGCGTCACGACGGACACCATCGTCATGCGCTCGGCAACCGGCACGGTGCGCCGTCTCAAATCGTTCCACGCTTCGGCCGCCAAGTTCAAGTAAGGCGCGTTTCGGCTTCCCCTCAGGGGTTTCATGGATTCAAGCGGCACTCATCCCGGCAGATATTTTCTCGGCGTCGAACGTTCTGCGACCGGGCGGGGATGGGTGAGCCGGCTTGCCGATGACCGCATGGCGCTGGCTATCGCGCAGCGCGAGGGCCTGCCGGAAATCGTGGCGCGGGTGCTCGCGGGGCGGGGCGTTCCGCCGGAAGAGTGCGCCGCCTATCTTGCGCCATCGCTGAAATCGCTGCTGCCCGATCCGAGCGTCGTCACCGACATGGACAAGGCGGCGGCGCGCGTGGCGGGTGGCATTGTCGCGGGTGAGCGCATAGCCGTCTTCGGCGACTATGATGTCGATGGCGCGACCTCGAGCGCGCTGCTCCATCAGTTTTTCAAGGCCGCAGGGCGCGAGCTTCGCATCTACATTCCGGACCGAATCCGCGAGGGCTATGGTCCCAATGCGCCTGCGCTCAAGCGGCTGAAGGATGAGGGCATAGAACTCGTCATCACCGTGGATTGCGGGACGATGGCGCACAAGGCGCTGGGGCTTGCGGCGGATTATGGGCTGCCTTCGGTCGTGATCGACCATCATCAGGCGGAGCCTGCGCTGCCGCCCGCCTTCGCGCTCGTCAATCCGAACAGGCTCGACGACGAAAGCGGGCTCGGGCAGCTTGCCGCTGTCGGCGTGACCTTCCTGTTCCTGGTGGCGCTGAACCGCGAGCTGCGCGCGCGCGGGTTCTACAATGGCGATGTGGCGGAGCCAGATCTTCTGCAATGGCTCGACATTGTGGCGCTCGGCACGGTTTGCGATGTCGTGCCGTTGACCGGGCTCAACCGCGCTTTCGTCGCACAGGGGCTTCGCGTGATGGCGCGCCGGAAGAATACTGGACTTGCAGCGCTTGCCGATGTTGCGCGGATGAACGGTGCGCCCGCCCCCTATCATTGCGGATTCCTGCTCGGTCCCAGGGTCAATGCGGGCGGGCGCGTGGGCCGGGCCGATCTCGGCGTGCGCCTGCTCACCACGGAAAACGCGCAGGATGCGCGCGCCCTTGCCGAAGAACTCAATGTGATGAATCTCGAGCGGCAGGCGATCGAGGCGAAGGTGTTGGAAGAAGCGCTGGCGCAGGTCGATGCGCGCCTTTCGGCGTCGCGTGCCAACACGCCGCCACCGGTGATCGTGGCCGCGGCTAAAGGCTGGCACCCCGGCGTCATCGGCATCGTGGCGAGCCGCCTCAAGGACAAGTATGAGCGGCCAAGCCTCGTCATCGCCATCGACGAGAAGGGCGAGGGAAAGGGCTCGGGCCGCTCGCTCACCGGCGTCGATCTTGGCCGGGCGGTCACGGCGGCGCTGGAGGCTGGGCTTCTCGTCAATGGCGGCGGCCACGCCATGGCTGCGGGCCTCACGCTCCGCGAGGAGAAGATCGAGGCGCTCGAAGCCTTCCTCGCCAAGCGGCTCGCTGACGATGTCGCGGTTGCCTCCGAGGCCCGGGCACTGAAACTCGACGGGGCGATTGCCGCGCGCGGCGCCACGCGGGACCTATACGAACTGGTGCAGCAGGCCGGGCCTTATGGTGCGGGGAATCCGGAGCCGCGATTCGCCGTGCCGTCCGTGCGCGTGGTGCGGGCCGATCTCGTGGGGCAGGCGCATGTGCGCGTGATTCTGGCAGGCGAGGATGGCGGACGGCTCAAGGGCATTGCTTTCCGCTCGGCGGAAACGCCGCTTGGCGCGCTGCTGCGCGATCCCGGCGCAGGACTTCTGCACGTTGCAGGGCGGCTTTCGGCCGATGACTGGCAGGGAAAGCGCGATGTTCAGATCACGATCGAGGACGCCGTTCCAACGCGGGATGCGCGGCCCTGAAAATCGGCAGTTTTGGCGGTGTTTCGCGCATTTCCGGGGTTGCCATGAGGCGCGTGTCACCTTATAAGGCGCGCTCGTGAGCGGGTTTCCCGCCGGGCCTTCGGGCCCGCATGCGCGCCCTTCGTCTATCGGTTAGGACGCCAGATTTTCATTCTGGAAAGAGGGGTTCGACTCCCCTAGGGCGTGCCACTTTTCTCCGCGAAGCGGAGATCACCCGATCAGTAAAAGCCGAGATTCTGCTGACTGCCGGGCAGCACATAGCTGTTGCCATTGGCGTCGAGGCACTCCGTATAGCGCCAATGGGCCATGCGGCCTGTGGCGTCCGGAGCGTTGCTCATGCGGCTTCGGCAGCCGCCCTGCGGGTCCTTCGATGGGTCGCGGCCCTGCGAAAGGCCGCTCCGCTCCGGAAAAATGCGCTGATAGGAGGAATCGTTGCCCGTATAGGGCTGATAGGGCTCACGCCATTCGGGGTCCGGCGTCAGCATAGGGCCGATGCCCTGCGAACCCGGATGCATGCCCTGAAAATCGCTGGCAGCGGCGGGAAAGGCCGCTGCGGCAGCAATCAGGAAAACGGCCAGTGCTGGTCCTATCCGTTTCATCTGCAAAGCCTAGCAGGAAATCCTACCAGTGTCCGGTATTCGGCATCGAGGCCCAGGGCTCCTTTGCCGGGAGCGGCGTGCCGGATTGCAGCAATTCGATAGAGACATTGTCCGGCGAGCGGACGAAGGCCATGCGGCCATCGCGCGGCGGGCGGTTGATGGTGACGCCCGCCTTCATCAGCCGGTCGCAGGTCTCGTAGATATCGTCCACCTGATAGGCGAGGTGCCCGAAATTGCGGCCTTCGCCCAGTTCCTCGGGGTCCCAGTTCCAGGTGAGTTCCACCTGGGCTTCCTTCTGGCCGGGCGCAGCGAGGAAAACGAGGCTGAAGCGGCCTGCC
>JAJLKS010000347.1:0-2382 GCA_033838765.1 Alphaproteobacteria bacterium | reverse complement strand
GCGATCCGGGCGACCGCGTGAGCCTGTTGCCTGAAGGCTGAGCCTCAGTCGCCAGCCACCCGCTTTCGTACCGCCGACTGACCGAGCGAAAGAAGCCGCGACTCCTCCGCCGCCACGCCGATCAGATAGGCAAGAAAGCTGAAGCCGCGTCTGGCCGCCATTTTCCGCGAGGCGATCATCAGGTCCAGAAGATAGGCAGCCACCGCCTCGTCATCGGCATCGGCCAGCGGATCGCCGTCAGGAACGTAGTTTCTCAGCCGCCGCGCGGCCTCTCCGAGGTCGCCAGCATCGGGCACAGCCTCGGCCCGGATATAGGACTTGCGCATCTCTCACCTCCTCCAATTGCCATGCACACGGCGCGGCGGTGACAGTCTGTCCCGAACCGGCCTCTGGCACGGGGACTAGATCGAAGTCTATATAAGTTGAATGAAATAGAACCTTCCGCCTAAGAAGAACTATATTCGAATTGGAGCAAGGCCGACCGGCCGGGAGCGGCAATGAATTTCCTCAGGGAATCCGCCCCATTTGACAGGCCCCGCCCTTTTCACCATTTTCACCCGGCGGTTCGCAGCGGCGGTTGCGGCGCTGACTGGTGCTTTTCACGGTTTCAAAGCGTGGAAACGGCCCGGCATACCGGGCCGAAGACAGAGGGCGCGCCGGGCTTCGCCACCGCGAGAGCCCCTATTATAGAGAGTGCACGGTCCAATGGACGTCGTCATTGTTGAGTCGCCTGCCAAGGCGAAAACCATCAACAAATATCTGGGCAAGGGCTACAAGGTCCTTGCTTCCTACGGCCATGTCCGCGATCTGCCCTCGAAGGATGGCTCGGTTCTGCCCGACGACGACTTCGCCATGGCCTGGGACGTGGATGCGAAGTCCCAGAAGCGGCTCAACGAAATCGCTGCCGCGGTAAAGGGCGCCGACCGCCTGATCCTCGCAACCGACCCCGACCGCGAGGGCGAGGCGATTTCCTGGCATGTGCTGGAGGTTCTCAACAAGAAGAAGGCGCTGAAGGACATCGAGGTCCAGCGCGTCGTCTTCAACGCGATCACCAAGAAATCCGTTACAGAGGCGATGCAGCAGCCGCGCGGCCTCGACAAGGAACTGATCGACGCCTATCTCGCACGCCGCGCACTCGACTATCTCGTCGGCTTCACGCTGTCGCCCGTGCTCTGGCGCAAGCTGCCGGGCTCGCGCTCGGCAGGCCGTGTGCAATCCGTGGCGCTGCGCCTCATCTGCGACCGCGAACTCGAGATCGAGGCGTTCCGCAGCCAGGAATACTGGACCGTCGAAACCGACATGAAGACCGGCGCGGGCGATAGTTTCGCTGCGCGTCTCGTTTCGCTCGATGGAAAAAAGCTCGGCAAGTTCGACATTCCGGATCAGAAAACGGCGGATGACGTCGTCGCGCGGATCAAGGCATCGCGCTTCTCGGTGGTATCGGTCGAGAGCAAGCCCGCGCGGCGCAACCCGAACCCGCCCTTCACGACATCGACGCTGCAACAGGAAGCCTCGCGCAAGCTCGGCTTCTCCGCGAGCCGCACCATGCAGGTGGCACAGCGCCTCTATGAAGGCGTCGATATCGACGGGGAGACGACCGGCCTCATCACCTATATGCGAACCGACGGCGTGCAGATTGCGCCGGAAGCGATCGCCCAGGCACGTACCGTCATCAACAATGAATTCGGCGAGGCCTACCTGCCGGACAGTGCGCGCGTCTATACGAGCAAGGCGAAGAACGCGCAGGAAGCACATGAAGCGATCCGCCCGACCGATCTCGCGCGCCTGCCGAAGCACGTTGCCGCGCGCCTCGACGACGATCAACGCCGCCTCTATGAACTCGTCTGGAACCGCACGGTCGCAAGCCAGATGGAAAGCGTGCAGCTCGAACGCACGACCATCGAGATGGAAGCAAACGATGCGCCGATAGGCCTGCGTGCGACCGGCTCCGTCATCGTCTTCGACGGCTTTCTGCGCCTCTATCAGGAAGGCCGCGACGAGCCCGACGATGCCGAGGAAGGCAATCGCCTGCCGAAAGTTACCCGCGGCGACAAGCTCGGCACGGAGAAGATCCGTCCCGAACAGCATTTCACCGAGCCGCCGCCCCGCTTCACCGAAGCAACCCTTGTGAAGCGCATGGAAGAACTCGGCATCGGCCGGCCATCCACCTATGCCTCGACGCTGCAGACGCTGCGCGACCGCGACTATGTGCGCATGGATCAGAAGCGCTTCGTGCCGCAGGACAAGGGCCGGCTCGTCACGGCGTTTCTTGAAAACTTCTTCTCGCGCTATGTCGAATACGATTTCACGGCGGCTCTGGAAGAAAAGCTCGACAAGGTGTCGGCAGGCGAACTCGACTGGAAGGAATTGCTGCGCGAATTC
>JAJLKS010000346.1:0-2983 GCA_033838765.1 Alphaproteobacteria bacterium | reverse complement strand
GACCAGCCTGCAGAAGAAGCTCGGCGTCGCCTGACGTAGCCGGTACTTTTGGAGTTTGTAATGCGTATCATTCTGGTGGATGGCAAGGGCCGCGAGCACGAGCTTGAGGCCGTGGAAGGCTGGCGGGTGATGGAGATCATCCGCGATTACGGCTTCCCCATCGTCGCCGAATGCGGCGGCGCCTGTGCCTGCGGCACATGTCAGGTGGAAGTCGATCCCGAATGGGCGGCGAAACTTCACGCGCCGCGCGAGGACGAACTCGACCAGCTCGACCAGAATTACGGCGGCGAGTGGTCCAGGCTTTCCTGCCAGCTCATCATGTCGGAAGAACTCGACGGCCTGCGTCTCCGCCTCTCCGACATCGCGATCCGCGAAGCGGCCTGACGCTGCCTTCCTCCCTCGCTGGACAAGCCCTCCCTCTCTCTGCCAACAATGCGGAAAGGGGAGGGCTTTTTCGTGCGCCGTTTTTCTTTCATCGCCTGTCTTTTCGCCGCGCTCGTCATTGCGGCGCCGTCCTTTGCGCAGCCGCAGGAGGCGGTCGAGACCAGTCTCTATTTCGGCCTCGCGCTTGAAGAAGGCGGCGAGGTGAGCGAGGCGGCGTGGCGGGTCTTTCTCGCCGAAGAAGTCACGCCGCGCTTCCCGGACGGTTTCACCGTCATCGATGCCTATGGGCAATGGCGCGATCCTTCCGCCGCCGATGCGCCCATCATCCGCGAGAAAACGAAACTCCTCATCGTCGTGCATCCCGGTACAGCCGAGACGGACAAGGCGATTACGGAAATCAAGTCGCTCTATAAATCGCGTTTCGATCAGAAATCCGTTTTCCACACGGATGCGCCCGTCCGCATCATGGAGTAGTCTTCCCTCCATGTTCGCTGTCTCCGTACCTGTCGAAAAAACGTTCGAGATCTGGCCGGGCAGACTGTCCTTTGCCGCGGGCGGCGCCGGCGCGCGCGATGCGCTCGATGCGGCGACCGACATGGCGCGTTCGCTTGCCCGCGCCGTGATCGAGGATGCGGAGCTTCTGGCGCAGGGCGGCGATGTGCTGCCGCGCGGTGTTGCCGGCCGTCACGCACTGGAAGCGGTGGCGACGTTCCGAGATATTCAGGGCGGCGACCTGCCGCCGCCGCTTGCAGCCCTTCCCGGCGCGATCTGCGATACCGTGCTCGATGCCATGCGCCGCGCGGCGGGCGAGGCCGATTTCATCATCGTCGCGCTCGGCAATGCGGCGGCGCTCCACGAGGCGCCGGGCAGCACCCTGCCGCCCGATGCGGACATGCCGCCGGTCCTTGCCGAATTTGCGCGCGCGCTCGGGCCAGGCATTCAGGGCGGCGTCGCGCTTGGCGGCATTCACTCCGCTATGCCGACGCGAGGCGCGCTCGACCTCGTGGCCGTGCAGTCGAAAAGTGCGGCCCATGCGGGTTTTGCCGCCGCGCTTGTCGCGGATGCGGCGGCAGCGGGTTTCACGCCGCCAAAGGGAGACATGCCGCGCGACCGTCTGCTTGCTGCGGGCTGGGCGGGCCGTGCGGTTGCCCGCGCGCCCGGTCTCGTCGAGCCGGAGGCGATCTGGGATGCCTTGTCCGCGTCCGTCCGCCAGGCATCTGCGCTCCGCGACCGGCGGCTTCTCTCCGCTGCCGCGCTCGGCTTTCGCGGGCGCGGCCGCACCATCGGCCCCATCGATGGCGACCGGCTGCTCCGCTTCGGCGTTTCGGAGTGGCGTTAGGTTTCCCGCAGCGCCATACTCTCGGCAAAACGCCAAGGGGAGGGTGATCCATGGGTTTCTACGAACGCCGCATCGTGCCGCATATCATCAACTGCGCCTGCGGCACCAAGCCGATCCGCTATCAGCGCAAGAAGGTCGTGCCGATGGCCGAAGGCACGGTGCTTGAAATCGGCATCGGCACCGGCCTCAATCTTCCCTATTACGACGCTTCGAAAGTGACGAAGGTCATCGGCCTCGATCCGTCCGAAGAATCCTGGAAGCTCGCAGGCGAGCGCGCGAAGGACTTGTCGTTTCCGGTCGAGTTCATCGGATTGCCGGGCGAGCAGATTCCGCTGGAAGATAAAAGCGTCGACACGGTCCTCTGCACCTTCAGCCTCTGCACCATTCCCGATCCGGTGACGGCGCTGCACGGCATGAAGCGCGTGTTGAAGCCGGGCGGCAAGCTCGTCTTCTGCGAGCATGGCGCCGCGCCCGATCAGGATGTGAAGAAGTGGCAGGACCGCGTGAACCCGGTCTGGAAGGTGCTCTTCGGCGGCTGCAATCTCAATCGCAAGATGCCTGCGCTGATCGAACAGGGCGGCTTCCGCATCGCCGATCTCCAGAGCATGTATCTGCCGTCGACGCCGCGCATCGCGGGCTTCAACTATTGGGGTGTGGCGCAGGCCTGATCCTTTCCACGGAGACGATCATGACGCTCTCGGTTGTCGGCGCCGGCTTCGGCCGCATGGGTACGCTGTCGCTGAAGCTCGCGCTGGAAGAGCTCGGCTTTGCGCCCTGTCATCACATGACGGAAGTCTTCGCCAATCCGCATCAGGCACCGCAATGGTATTCGGCGGCCCGGGGCGAGGCGGTCGACTGGGATGCGCTGCTCAAGGGTTACAAGGCGCTGGTCGACTGGCCGGGCTGCCATTTCTGGCGCGAACTCGCCGCGCATTTCCCGGACGCAAAAGTGATCCTGTCGACGCGCGATCACGAGCGCTGGTACGAGAGCATGACGAACACGATCTTCCGCGCGGTCGGCGGCGATCTGCCGCCCGAAGGTCCGGCGCGCCAGGTGCTGCAAATGGCGGCTTATGTCGTCCGCGACAGGACATTCGGCGGCAATCTCGGCAAGGCCCATGTGCTCGATGTGCTGGCAAGGCATGAGGCGGAAGTTAAACGCTCGATCCCGGCCCTCCGCCTCCTCGTCTTCTATGTCGCGGAAGGCTGGGACGCGCTCTGCCGCTTCCTCGGCGTGGCGTTCCCCGAGACGCCTTTCCC
>JAJLKS010000345.1:0-2495 GCA_033838765.1 Alphaproteobacteria bacterium | reverse complement strand
GGCGGACCGGCTGGCGGAAGCCTTTGCCGAACACATGCATGAGCGCGTGCGGCGCGAGTTCTGGGCCTATGCGGCGGACGAGAAGCTGACGAATGCCGAGCTGATCGAGGAAAAATATCAGGGCATCCGCCCGGCACCCGGCTATCCGGCGCAGCCCGATCACACCGAGAAGGAGACGCTGTTCCGCCTGCTCGAAGCGGAAGAGAAGATCGGCGTGAAGCTGACCGAGAGCTATGCCATGTGGCCCGGCGCGTCGGTGAGCGGTCTCTATTTCAGCCATCCACAGTCGGAATATTTCGGCGTCGGCAAGATCGAGCGCGATCAGGTGGTGGATTACGCGCGGCGCAAGGGCATGGAGCTTCGCGTCGTGGAACGCTGGCTCGCGCCGATCCTCAACTACACGCCGGGGCAAGAACCGGAAGAGGAAGCGGCCTGACGGCGGATGCGGCAGTGAAATGAAGAAGGGCGCCTCCATCCGGAAGCGCCCTTCGGAATTTCATGGTCAGCCTGCGGGCTGCGCGGGGCTCAGAAGAACCCCATGGTGACCGCGCCGATGAAAAGAAACGCAAGCCCGGTCGCCAGATACCCAACCTTCATTGCGAGCATTTCAGCCTCCACTTAGCGGGTGGAGGAAGATTTTCGGGTCTACCTGCGCTGCACAGCAAGCGGAATCCGGTCGCGGCGGAAGAGATGTTTTCGGGCGTTTCAAGAATGGCCTCCAAGCCTTTGAATCCCCGTCGTATTCCGCGTGTGAATGAAAAACTGTCATCTTCCGCGTGAAGCCGTCTTTTGCGCTGCGGAATGGTTCGCCGCGCGATTCCCGTCCATTTCGCGGATCGTGCCTGTAGATCAGGCGCCGAACCGGATGACCGGCTTGCCCACGCTTTCGCGGTCGAGAAGCCGCTGCAGCACGGCGGGCGCTTCGGCGAGCGGGAAACTGGCAGCGGGCTCCGGGTGAATCTTCCCGGCCGCGGCCCATTCCGTCAGCTTCTGCATCAGCGGAATGTTGGCGGCAGGGTTCGAGCGGATTTCGCCGCCCCAGTCGACGCCGACGATGGACGCGCGCTTCAGCAGCGGCAGATTGAGCGGAATGCGCGGAATGTCTCCCGCCGCGAAGCCGACGACGAGGTGCCGGCCGCCGGGGGCGAGCGAACGGAAGGCGGCTTCGGAAAAATCGCCGCCGACCGGATCGTAGACGACATCGACATCGCGGCGGCCGGTGAGCGGCTCGAGCGACTTCCGCCATTCGGGATCGGAATAGTCGAGTGCTGCATCGGCGCCTGCGGCGAGCGCGGCTTTGCGCTTTTCATCCGTCGAGGCGGCGGCAATCACCTTCGCGCCCATCGCCTTCGCGACATCGATTGCCGCCATGCCGACACCGCCTGCCGCACCCAGCACGAGCACGGTTTCACCGTCGCGGAGGTGGCCGTAATTGTCGAAGCCATATAGAGCAGTGCAGTAGGAGACGATGAAACCGGCGGCCGCTTCCGCGCTCATGTTCGCGGGCACGGGAATGCAGCCCATGGCGGGGAGCGCGAGCTTTTCCGCAAGCGCGCCGCGCGGCGAGAGCGCCATGACGCGGGTGCCCATCATCTTTTCCGGCACGCCTTCGCCCAGCGCGACGACGCGGCCCGCGACCTCGCTGCCCGGCACGAAGGGGAGCGGTGTCTTCACCTGATAGCGGCCCGCGACAAGCAGCGCATCGACATAGCCGAGGCCCGCCGCCTCCGTCTCGATCACGACTTCGCCTGCGCGGGGCGCGGGATCGGGAAGCTCCTCAAGCGTGAGCGAGGAGGGGGCGCCGTATTCGTGGCAGCGGATGGCTTTCATGTTTCGTCTCCGAATGTGCTTTGCTTCGCATCATGCGCGGGCCGAAACGCGACGCAAGCGTCATACCTTGCCATATCCGCCACCGCCGGGTGTTTTCACGATCACGGTCTCGCCTGCCTCGAGTTCTGCCGTAGCGGAACCGCCGAGAGTTTCGATGGTTCCGCCCGCACGGCGGATTTCGTTCTCGCCGAGGGTTGCTTCGCCGCCGCCCGCGAGCCCGAAGGGCGGAACGATGCGATGGGTCGAGAGGATCGACAGGCTCATCTTTTCGCGGAAGCGGATCGCGCGGATGACGCCGTCACCGCCTCTATGCTTGCCCTTGCCACCCGAGCCGCGGCGGATGGAAAATTCCTCGAGCAGCACAGGGAAGCGCCACTCGAGAATTTCGGGATCGGTGAGGCGCGAATTCGTCATGTGGGTCTGCACGGCGTCGGCGCCGTCGAAATCGGGTCCGGCGCCAGCGCCTCCCGCGATGGTTTCGTAATACTGGTGGCGGTCGTTGCCGAAGGTGAGATTGTTCATCGTGCCCTGGGCGGCGGCCATCGCGCCGAAGGCGCCGAAAAGCGCATCCGTGACCGCCTGGCTCGTCTCGACATTGCCGCCGACGACCGCAGCGGGGAATGACGGCGCGAGCATGGAGCCTTCGGGAATGACGATCTCGATCG
>JAJLKS010000344.1:0-1286 GCA_033838765.1 Alphaproteobacteria bacterium | reverse complement strand
GGAAAAGCGCCTTGGCGAACTGCAATCCCATCATGCCGACGCCGCCGAGACCGACCACCATCACCCGCTCTTCGGGGCTGATATCGCCGAGCTTCTTCATGGCGCTATAGGCTGTGAGGCCCGAGCACATATAGGTCGCTGCAAGCCCTTCCGGCACGCCCTTGTAATCCAGCAGATAGCGCGGATGCGGGACGATGACATGCGTCGCATATCCGCCCGCCACCTGAATGCCGAGGTTCCGCGGCTTGTTGCAGAGGTGCTCCTCGCCGCGATTGCAGGTCGGGCATTCGCCGCAGCCGATCCACGGATAGGCGACATAACGCTGGCCGACGGAAACCTCTTTGGCATCCGGGCCGACCGCCACGACTTCGCCTTCGATTTCGTGGCCGAGCGTGAAGGGCAGCTTGCGTCCGGCGCGGACATCGAGCTTGTTGCCGCCGCCCATGTCGAAATGCCCGTCATGGATATGCACGTCCGAGTGGCAAACGCCGCAATGCGTCACCTTCAGCAGGACTTCGCTGCCCTTGGGCTGCGGCGTCTCGCTCTCGACGATGGCAAGCGGCTGACCGTACTCGACGATGGCTTCGGACTTCATGGGTGTGCCTCCGGGCTCGATTCTTCTAGATGTCGTTGACCGCCAATTTCGCACGGGGCGCGCCGGTCCACAACCGGGCGATAGCGCTATTCGCCCGCAGAAAACTGCCTTGCGAGTGCGCAGAACTGTTCGACGCTGAGTTCCTCCGCGCGCTGTGTCGGGGCGACGCCCGCCGCTTCGATCAATTGCGTGGGGTCGCCGCGCCCGAGCGATTTCAGCGCCGCGCGCAGCATCTTCCGCCGTTGCCCGAAGGCCGCCGCAACAACGCGCTCGAGCGCCGGCAAGGGCGCTTCGGCAAGCGGCCTTTCGCGGGGGATCAGCTCCACGATCGAGGAGGTAACGGATGGCGGCGGCGTGAATGCCCGGCGGTCCACGTCGAAAACGATGCGCGGCTTCGTCCGCCACTGGGCAAGCACGCCAAGCCGTCCATAGGCCTTGCTGCCCGGCTGGGCGACGATCCGCTCTGCGACCTCGCGCTGGAACATGAGGGTAAGGCTTTCATACCAGGGCGGCCATGGGTCTGCCTGCAACCATCCGACAAGGAGCGGCGTGGCAATATTGTAGGGCAGGTTCGCCACGATGCGCGCAGGAGTGGTCACGAGGCTGCGCATATCGGTCTTCAGCGCATCCGCTTCCACAATGACGAGGCGGCCGTGATAGGCATGTGAAATTTCTGCGAGCGCCGCGATGC
>JAJLKS010000343.1:0-5571 GCA_033838765.1 Alphaproteobacteria bacterium | reverse complement strand
GGTCTTTCAGGATCTTGTTCAGCGAATGGCCGATATGGATGTTGCCGTTCGCATAAGGCGGGCCGTCATGGAGGATGAAGGGCTCGCGGCCCTTCGCCCTTTCGCGCAGTCGCTTGTAGAGGCCGAGCTTCTCCCAGCGGGCGAGCCATTCGGGCTCACGGGCGGGCAGCCCCGCCTTCATGGGGAAATCGGTCGCAGGCAGAAAGATCGTGTCGCGGTAGTCGCGGCCAGTCGGATTTTCGCCGGTGGATTTTTCTTCAGTGGACATGAATGGTCCCAGCTAAACGGGGTTGCGCGATAAGGATAAGGGGAGAACCCGGCTCCTGCCCCGAAGCACCCGGAGGGGCGCTCTCAGCGGCAGGCCGGGCCTGTAATTCGCGCGACGATGGCGGGGCGGCGCCCGCAAAAGGACGATGTCTTCATGGGGCGAGTTTCTAGCAGCAGGCCCATGAACAGTCCAGCAAAGGGGCGGCTTCCGGGGCTTTCCGGGGCGGCCTATGATGGGCTCATGAACCGGATTCGCGCCCTTGCCGCCCTCTTCCTCATCCTCGTCCTTGCGGCGCCCGCGAGTGCCCTCGGGCAAGGGAGCCCCACGCTTGAGCGGATTGCCGAGCGGGGCGAAGTCCGGGTGGGGCTCACGGGCGACTACAAGCCCTTCTCCTGGGAGGAGCCCGAGGGCGAGTTCCGGGGCCTCGATGTGGATATGGCGGAGGCGCTCGCCCGCGATCTCGATGCAAAGCTCGTGATCGTGCGGACGAGCTGGCCGACGCTGATGGAGGACCTCGCCGCCGGGAAATTCGATATCGGCATGGGCGGTATCACGGTGACGGAGGCGCGGCGGCAAGCGGCCTTCTTTTCCGACCCGATCCTGACCGACGGCAAGGCGCCGGTGGCGCGCTGCGAGGACAAGGAGCGATTCCGCACGCTCGCCGGGATCGACCGGGAGGGCGTGCGCGTGATCGTCAATCCGGGGGGCACGAACGAACAGTTTGCGCGGGCAAACATCACGCGCGCGACGCTGGTCCTGCACAAGGACAATGCCAGCGTGTTCGAGGAGATCGCCGCCGGGCGCGCCGATGTGATGATCACCGATGCGATCGAGACGCGGATCGTCGAGCGCGACTATGACGGGCTTTGCGCGACGAACCCGGACACGCCTTTCACGCAGGCTGAGAAAGCCTATCTCCTGCCGCAGGACGCGGTTTTCAAGGCGCGGGTGGATGACTGGCTCGGGCGGCTTGAGGCGATCGGCGCCTTGCAGGGCATTATCCAAAACTGGCTCCAATAGTGGGGCGTTGGCCGCTTTCCGCGGCCGGTGCGCTTTGATTTCCGTGCGTGGAGCTAATATGGGGGCGGTTCAGGGGAGGGGGATAAGTTTATTTTTGGGGGGGTGGTGTTTGGGCCTCCTCCTCAATGATGTCATGCCCGGGTCAAGCCCGGGGGTGACATGTTTATCTTTGTTTCTGCCTCACGCCGGAATGATCCGCTCCACGGCCCGCGCCTTCAGGGCGAGTTTGCCGTCGCTGTTGGTGAAGGTGGCTTCCACGTAAGCCTGCGTCTTCGAGACGTTCACGACATGGCCCTCGCAGGCGAGGATGCCGTTTGTCACGGGGCGGAAGAAGTGCATCTGCAAGTCTGAAGTCGTGAAGTTCTGGTCGTCCTTCAGCATGGTCATCAGCGCGAAGGAGCAGGTCTGGTCCGCGAGCGTGGCGAGGTAGCCACCGAAGACGGCGACGGGGTTCATGTAAGCCGGGTCGACAGGCCAGTCATAGCGGATGCGGCCGGGCTCCAGCACGGCGAGCTTGCCCGCATAGAGATTGAGCGAAGTCACATGGGGCGGCGCCTTTTCCATTTCGCCCGCCTCGATCCGCTTCAGAATATTCGCCCAGCTCGGCATTACTTCCCCGCCAAGTTCGCCGGGTGGCAGGAATAGCTCGCCTCCGGATACCGGAGGTTCAGAAGTTCAGCTATTTCCCTACAACCTCCCCCGTCGTCCATGTAACCGAATACAAACGCTACTCGGTCTTCTATGCCAAATGAGCCTTTCACGAGCCAATAATCGGAGCTGCCCCCAATACTCTTCTTTGAAACGAAATCCTCTAGCTTCTTCACTTGGTCCCCATAGCCCTCGTCACATCCCGCCAAGAGAACAGCGATCGTTATGCCAACCAGAAATCGTTTAGATATTTTCGAGCACATAGCCCCTCCAAAAAAGAGAAACCTCCGATCCAGAATAAACTCTACGACTCACTCGACATTTTCGACGCGGCATCGGCGAGCATGTCGTTCAGGCCGATGAGTTCATTGTAGCGCTGGAAGGTGACGCGGGGCTCGGCTTCAGGCAAGCCCTCGCCTTTCAGAAGCGTCGCATAGACGCCCTGCAGGCGGGCGGTGACGGCGAGGAGCGCGGAGACGGGGAAGAGCGCGATGCTGTAGCCGAGCGCCTCCAGTGCCTTCGCGCCGAGATAGGGCGTCTTGCCGTCTTCGACGATATTGGCGACGAGGGGGACGCCCTTGAAAGTCTCCGCGACATTCCGCATTTCCGCTTCGTCGCGCGGGGCCTCGATGAAGAGAATATCGGCGCCGGCTTTCAGGAAGGCCTCGCCGCGGCGGAGCGCCTCGTCCAATCCATGCGTGGCGCGGGCATCGGTGCGCGCCATGATCTTGAAGCTCGCGCTTTCGCGCGCATCCGCCGCCGCGCGGATTTTCGCGGCTGCGTCTTCAATGGCGACGACTTCCTTGCCTTCCATATGGCCGCAACGCTTCGGGAAAACCTGATCCTCGATCTGAATGCACTGGGCCCCTGCCTGTTCATAGGCGCGGGCGAGGCGCGCGGCGTTCAACGGGCCGCCATGACCATTGTCGCCATCGGCGATAAGGGGCACGGGCGAAGCGGCAGCGGCGATGACGCGGACGCGCTCCATCATTTCGGCGGCGCTGACAAGGCCGATATCGGGAAGGCCGAAGCCCGCGCCTGCGACGCCGAAGCCCGTCATGTAGACCACTTCCGCACCTGCCTGCGCGGCGAGCCTTGCGGAGAGCGGATCGTAGGCGCCGGGCGCGACGATGAGGCCCGGCTGCTTCAAACGTTCGTCGAGGCTTGTCATGCGCGTTTCTTCTTTCTGTCCTTCGTCTTGCCAACGGCTCTATTGCCGATGAGCGGCGCCTCGCCCCAATCGGCGCTGACGAGGCGGGCGAGATCGTCCACTGCCTTGCGGCCGAGATTTTCCTCGAGCGCGGCTTCAAGCGCCATCACGATGTCGAGCGCCTCCTCGCGCATGGCTGCACCTTCGGGCGCGAAACGGACAAGCTTGCAGCGCGCATCCTCCGGATCGGGCTCAAGATAGACAAGGCCCTTCGCCTCCAGCTCGCGCAGCGCCGTGTTGACCGACTGGCGGGTGACGCCGAGAAGGCGCGCAAGCTCGGTCGGACGCCTGACACCGGCATGAACATAGACCATGCACATGGATTCAAGACGGCGCACACCGCCATGGCCGCGCAGATCGAGGCTTTTCTGCAGCGCGGCATCGAACCAGATGAAGCGGTTCAGAAGCTGCGCCATCAGGAGGCCGGGCTTTCGCGCCATCGAAGAAAACTCCGCTTGAGGTGTTTGTCAGTTTATCTTACATTTTACCCGGTCATGCAACGGGAGGTAAAGCATGCCGAGACTGAGGCAGGTCGCGAAAGCGGACGCAGATCCCTTCGCGCAACAAATCTACAAGATGCTGTTCGGCGAGCGCGACCCGGTGAAGGAACCGGGCACGGCAACGGGCACGCCCGGCAATTGGTGGACCGTGTTCGCGCTGGTACCGGACGCCTTCAAGCATACGACCGAGGGCTTCCAGTTCTATCGCAGCCCGAAGCGCAAGCTCGATCCGAAGCTGCGCGAACTCGGGCAGATCCGCGCGGGCTTCGCGCGTGGCTCGCAATTCGTGTTCTCGCAGCACTGCAAGGCCTGCCGCGATGCGGGCCTGACGGAAGAACAGATCACGGCGATACCGCATTGGCCGATCGCGGATTGCTGGTCGCCGGTGGAGCGTGCGCTGCTTGCCTATACGGACTGCCTAGTGCTGCAGGGCGGGCGCGTGCCGGAAGCGATTTTCGACGAGATGAAGAAATATCTCCCGGACGAGGAGATACTCGAATTCACCTACATCACCACGACCTATGAAATGCATGCCACGATGTCGCGCGCGCTCAGGCTCGAATACGACGATGTGGACGAGCGCATTGTCGAGATCGCGTCGCCGGAGGGAAGCTCCAACGACGTCATGAACATGGTCGACACAAAAGGGAAGGAATAGAGCGATGGGCTATCATCATCTGGCGCTTGCCGCGCGCGACATGAAGGCTATTCATGCGTTCTACGAAGGCGTGATGGGCTTCGAGCTTGTGAAGGTGGAAGTGGGACCGGCGCCGGAAGGCGGCTGGGCCAAGCACTTCTTCTACCGGATGGAGGACGATTCCAAATTCATCGCCTTCTGGGAAATGCATGATATTCCGGGGACGGAGGGCTTCGAGACCAATCTGTCGAAGGCTGCCGGCGTGCCCGATCACATCAACCACATTTCCTTCGACGTTAAGGACAAGGCCGATCTCGACCGCCGCCGCCAGCAATGGCTCGATGCGGGGCTCGACGTGCTGGAGATCGACCATAACTGGTGCCACTCAGTCTATACGAAGGACCCGAATGGCAATTTCGTTGAGTTCTGCCTGACAACCGGCAGCTTCACGGCGGCGGACCGCGAGGCGGCACTGGCCGCACTCACAGCCGAGAAACCCGACTTCTCCAAGCCGCCTGCCAATGTGCAGTTCCACAAGCCGAAGGCGGCGTAAGCGGCACGAACCTCAGAAGCTTGGCGGGGTGCAAGCGGAGACGATGACGCAATCCACCGTACCCGGATTGTGGAAGCGGTGGGGAAGGCGCGAGTCGAAATAATAGGCATCGCCCGGCACGAGGCGGCGCACCTCGCCGCCCACCGTGAGTTCCAGCACGCCGGAAATGACGATGCCGCATTCCTCACCCGCATGGGAGAGCATTTCCTCGCCCGTGTCGGCGCCGGGCACATAACGCTCATGCATCATCTGGATGGCCCGGTCGCGCGTGTCGCGGCCGACGAGGCGGAAGGAGACATCGCCGCCCGCGATCTCGCGGAGTTCCTTTGCCGCATAGAAGACCTTGGCGCGTGGCTTCAGGTCCAGCGTCAGGAAATCCGCAATCGAGATCGGAAAGCCGCCCAGCACCTTTTTCAGGGAGCCGATGGAGGGGCTGATGCGGTTCTGCTCGATGAGGGAGATTGTGCCGTTGGTCACGCCCGCACGCTTGGCCAGTTCGCGCTGCGAAAGTCCGTACATCTTGCGCAACTCGCGGAGCCGCGCACCGATATCCTGCCCCTCAGTTTCGTCCCCGCCTGCCCCGGCATCGCCGCCGGCGCCATGCGCACGCCTGAAATCCCCTGCCATTTGTCTAATTTACTAAACAGAGAGCCGAGAGTCACGCAGGAGAGTGCTTGCTTTCCGGGGCTCCCGGACTTTCAATCGCGGAAAATCCTGAACGGAGGCCCGCGATGA
>JAJLKS010000342.1:0-4515 GCA_033838765.1 Alphaproteobacteria bacterium | reverse complement strand
GACGGCCTCGGTCTGGCCGAACTGGTCCGAAAGGGGGAAGTAAGTGCCGCAGAGTTGGCGGACGAAGCCATAACGCGCATCGAGAAGCACAATCCGGCAATCAACGCCGTCATCCTGAAGCTCTACGACCTTGGCCGCGAGATGGCTAAGTCGCCCGCCGACGGTCCGTTCAAGGGCGTTCCATTCCTTCTGAAAGACGCCTTCGGCGACATCAAGGGCTACCCAAGCCGCCTCGGCTCACGCTTCCGGGCCGATACCCCTGCCACCGAAGACAGCGACCTCGCAAAACGTTTCCGCGCATCGGGCCTCACATTTCTGGGCAAGACCAACGTGCCGGAATTCACGCTGCTGCCGACGACAGAATCCGCCCTCTACGGCCCTGCGCGCAATCCCTGGAATGTGAGGCACTCCACCGGCGGTTCGTCCGGCGGTTCGGCTGCGGCCGTTGCCGCAGGCATCGTTCCCCTCGCCCACGCCAATGACAGCGGCGGGTCCATCCGCATTCCGGCATCGAGCTGCGGCGTCGTCGGCCTCAAGCCGACGCGCGCGCGTACCTCGCTCGGTCCCGACTACGGCGACGTGTTGAGCGGCCTCTGCCACGAACCTGTGGTGACGCGGACGGTGCGCGACTGCGCGGCCATGCTCGACTGCATTCAAGGTCAGCAACCCGGTGCACCCTATGTCGCGCCACCTGTCGAACGCCCCTTCCTCGAAGAAGTTTCGCGCGCACCGGGCAAGCTGCGCATTGCCTTCAGCAAGACGAATGCCGCGGGTGCGCCGCTCCACCCTGAAAATGTGAAAGCCGTCGAAGCCGTAGCGGCGAAACTCGCAAGCCTCGGCCATGAGGTCATTGAGGCGGCGCCGGCGCTGAAACCCGAAGAGCCAGGCAGCCTCTTCCTGCCGATCTGGGCCGCCTGGCTCGCCTCCGAAATCGAACTCGAAACCGCGCGCCGCGGCCGCGGCCCAAAGGACGATGAGCTTGAGCCGCTGACACGCGGCCTCTGGGAAATCGGCAAGACCATTACGGCCGCGCAGTATCTGGTCCTGATAAAGGAAGCGCAGGGCCTGTCACGCCGGGTCGGGCAATTCATGACGCAGCATGATGTGTGGCTGACGCCGACGCTCGCCTCGCCGCCCATTCCGCTCGGCCTCATCAATGTGAACGAGCCGGACCCTCTCGCCGCTTTCGCACCGGCTGTGGATTATGTGCCTTTCACGCCGATCCAGAACATTACCGGCCAGCCTGCCATGTCGCTGCCTCTCTGCATGTCGGAGGGCGGCCTGCCCATCGGCATGATGTTCTCCGCGCGCTTCGGCGACGAGGCAACGCTGTTCCGCCTCGCGGCCCAGCTTGAACAGGAAATGCCGTGGAAGGATCGCCATCCGGCAATCTGGAACTGACCCAAGGGGGAGAGCAAAATGTCTTTTGCCGAATATGCGGATCACGACGGCCTCGGTCTTGCGGCTCTTGTCAGCAAGGGCGAAGTCACGCCGCTCGAACTCATGGACGCCGCAATCGAACGCGCCGAGCGACACAACGGCACACTGAACGCCATCGTCTACAAGGCCTATAACGAAGCGCGCGAGGCGGCCAGGGGCAAACTCCCCGACGGTCCTTTCAAGGGCGTTCCCTTTCTCATCAAGGAACTCGGCACAGAAGTGAAAGGCTGGCCGCGCACCAGCGGCAGCAAGTTCGTCGCCAATGTCGTGGACGATTACGACAGCGCGCTTGTGCAACGCTTCCGCGCCGCGGGCACGGTCCTTTTCGGCAAGACGAACACGCCCGAATACGGCATCACGGGTACAACGGAGTCGCGGCTGCTCGGCCCCTGCCGTAACCCATGGGACCCGAACCGCATTTCCGGCGGCTCATCCGGCGGCGCGGCCTCCGCCGTCGGCGCGGGCATCCTCCCCCTCGCCCATGCGTCCGACGGCCTCGGCTCGATCCGCATTCCAGCCGCCTGCTGCGGCCTTGTCGGCCTCAAGGTGACGCGCGACCGCAACCCTCAAGGGCCAGACGATTTCGACCGCGCCATTGGGTTCAGCGTCGATCATGTGGTGAGCCGCACGGTGCGCGACAGCGCCGCGATGCTAGACGCGACCGGCTATCCGGAACCCGCCTCGCCCTATGCGCCGCCACCGAAAGAGCGGCCCTATATGGAGGAAATCACGAAGAGCCCCGGCAAGCTGAAGATCGCATGGTCCTCGGAGACGCCGGGCGGCAAGCCCATTCATCCGGAAATCCAGACGGCGCTCGAAAAGACGGCGGATGTGCTGGCGAGGCTTGGCCATTCCGTGACGCCGCGCGGCCTCGGCATCGACTACCGTGCGCTCTACCGCGCACAAGGCGCCGTCTCCGGCTCGAATTTCGCCGCCGGCATGATGCGCCGCATCGAGGCCATGGGCCGCGAGCCGGAGGAGCACGAGCTCGAGCCGCTCACCTGGGCGGGCTTCAAGAACGGCAGCAAGCTCACCGGCGCACAGGCCATGTGGGGCTGGCAGCAACTGCGCCTGATGAACCGGCAGGTGCTCTCGACCTTCGAGGAGTTCGACATCTATCTTTGCCCGGTGCTCGGCCAGCTTCAGCCCGAAATCGGCTTTCTCGGGCCGGATCAGGAACCGCGCGAGCTGAACAAGCGGCAAGGCCAGGTCTTCCCCTATACGCCGCCTTTCAACTTCACCGGCCAGCCCTCGCTTTCCTTGCCGCTCTGGCAGTCCGAAAGCGGCCTTCCCATCGGCATGATGTTCACCGCCCGCTACGCCGACGAGGCCACGCTCTTCCGGCTCGCCGCCCAGCTCGAAAAGGAACTGCCCTGGGCGGCGCGGAAGCCGAAGGTGTGGAACTAGGCAGGTGGCAGTGCTATCTCCTCGGTCATGACAAAGGACATCGCCCCCGTTCACATCGTCGGCGCCGGCATGGCTGGCTCCGAGGCCACCTGGCAGCTTGTGCAGGCTGGCGTGCCCGTTGTGTTGCACGAGATGCGGCCACTGGTAAAGACGGATGCGCACCAGACGGATGGCTTCGCCGAACTCGTCTGCTCCAATTCCTTCCGCTCGGACGACCCGGACCTGAATGCGGTCGGCCTGCTGCATGAGGAAATGCGCCGCTCCGGCTCGATCATGATGGAAGCGGCGGAAGTCGCGCGCGTGCCCGCAGGCGGAGCACTCGCTGTGGACCGCGACATCTTCTCAGACTACGTCACGAAGAAGCTCACCGCCCATCCGCTCGTCACCATCGAGCGCGGTGAGATCGCGGGGCACCCGCCGAAAGACTGGGACAGCGTCATCGTTGCGACAGGCCCGCTTACCTCCGATGCGCTCGGCAAGGCGATCAGCGAATTGACCGGCGCAGACGAACTCGCCTTCTTCGACGCCATAGCGCCGATCATCTATCGCGACAGCATCGACATGTCGGTGTGCTGGTTCCAGTCACGCTACGACAAGGAAAGCGCGGGCGCATCGGGTCCGGCGGGTGCGGGCAAGGACTACATCAACTGCCCGATGACGCGCGAACAATATGAAGCTTTCGTCGCGGAGCTTCTGGCGGGCGGCAAGACCGAATTCAAGGAATGGGAAAAGTCGACGCCCTATTTCGACGGCTGCCTGCCCATCGAAGTGATGGCGGAGCGCGGCGCGGAAACCTTGCGCTTCGGCCCGATGAAGCCCGTCGGCCTGACCAACCCGCATGCGCCCGATGTGAAGCCCTATGCGGTGGTGCAGCTTCGCCAGGACAACAAGCTCGGCACTCTCTACAACATGGTCGGCTTCCAGACGAAGCTGAAGCACGGCGAGCAGACGCGGATATTCCGGACCATACCAGGGCTGGAAAATGCCGAGTTCGCCCGGCTCGGCGGTCTGCACCGCAACACCTTCATCAACAGTCCGAACCAGCTGGACGGCATCATGCGCCTGAAGCGGGAACCGCGCCTGCGCTTTGCCGGGCAGATCACCGGTGTCGAAGGCTATGTCGAAAGCGGCGCCATGGGCATTCTTGCAGGCCGTTTCGCTGCTGCCGAGAGGCTTGGCCGTGCAGTGTCACCGCCGCCGCGGACGACGGCGCTTGGTGCGCTTCTCGCCCATATTACAGGCGATGCAAATGCTGCGACCTTCCAGCCGATGAACGTGAATTTCGGGCTCTTCCCCGAGCCCGAAGTGCCGCGCGATGAAAACGGCAAGCGCCCGCGCGGCAAGGCCAAGGCGCCTGCCCGCAAACGTGCCTACACGTCCCGCGCGATACGCGACCTCGATGGCTGGCTGAAACCCGCAGCCGAAGCCGCCGAATAATCAGAACCGTTTCAGGATGCTTCGTCCAAGCAGCCGCAATTGCCGCCGGAAGGCAGGTACTTCGACGGGGTCCCTGAAGGGGTCGAAGCCGGACGCGGTCATCAGGTCTAGGTAGCGGTCGCAAAGAGATGCCGGCAGAAGCGCCGGAATGAGCACGGTATCAACAATGTGAGCCCGCGCCGCCGCAAGATGTGTCCGCGCCGCGCCTGCGACTTCATGCATGGCTGCGCG
>JAJLKS010000341.1:0-5601 GCA_033838765.1 Alphaproteobacteria bacterium | reverse complement strand
CGCGGCGAGGTGCAGGCGGCCAGGGCGGCCGAAGCCTTCGGCGTTCCCTTCACGCTCTCGACCGTCGGCATCTGTTCCATCGAGGAAGTGGCTGCGGCAACCAAAAAGCCCTTCTGGTTCCAGCTCTATGTCATCAAGGATCGCGGCTATGCACGCGAGCTGATGCAGCGCGCCCACAAGGCCGGCTGCACGGCCCTTGTTTTCACGGTCGATCTTGCGGTGCTTGGGTCGCGTTACCGCGATATCCGCAACGGCATGAATACGGCAATGTCGCCGGCCAAGCGGCTGAAGGTTGCCGCCGATTTCGCGCGGCGCATCCACTGGATACGCCATGTGGCGCTGGGAGGCCGCCCGCTCGATTTCGGCAATCTGCGCGAGGCGGTGCCGAATGCGAAGGGATTTGCCGAGTTCGGGGCATGGGTCGCAAAGAATCTCGATCCGTCCATGACCTGGCAGGATC
This sequence comes from Alphaproteobacteria bacterium, assembly GCA_033838765.1. Classification (GTDB taxonomy): domain Bacteria; phylum Pseudomonadota; class Alphaproteobacteria; order Parvibaculales; family Parvibaculaceae; genus Parvibaculum. The sequence continues at coordinate 5,141 of JAJLKS010000341.1, read as the reverse complement.
TCGAATGGGTGCGCGAGAACTGGCCCGGCAAGATCATCATCAAGGGCGTGATGGACGCGGAAGACGCGCGCATGGCGATGCAGACGCTGTCGCCCGACGGGATCGTGGTGTCGAACCATGGCGGGCGGCAGCTCGACTCGACGCCGGCGACCATCGAAGCGCTGCCCGCCATACGCGAGGAAGTGAACGACAAGACCGTACTGTTCCTCGATGGCGGTGTGCGCAGCGGGCTCGATGTGGTGAAAGCGATGGCGCGCGGCGCGGATGCCTGCCTTCTCGGCCGCGCATGGGCCTTCGCCCTCGCCGCTCGCGGCGAACAGGGCGTATCGGCCATGCTTGCCACGATGCGGGGCGAAATGAATGTCGCCATGGCGCTCACTGGCTTCACCAAGACGAACGAGATCGACACCAGCGCGATTGCGTGAACCCCTACTCCGCCTTCACGATGCGGAGGAGCTTCCCGTCTTCTTCGTCAGTCAGGAGGTAGAGCGCCCCGTCGGGGCCCTGCCGCACATCTCGGATGCGCGAGCCCAGATCGGCGAGGAGCCTTTCCTCGCCAGTGACCTTGTCTCCTTCAAGTGTCAGGCGGTAGAGGCCGGGCCGCGCGAGGCCGCCGACGAAGAGCGAGCCCTGCCATTCGGGGATCGCATCTGCGGTGTAGAACGCCATGCCGGAGACACCGATGGAAGGCGTCCAGTGATGGATGGGGTCTTCCATGCCGGGCGCCGAGCTTTCGCCCGAGCCGACCGCGAGACCGCTATATTCCCGGCCATAGGTGACGACGGGCCAGCCGTAATTCTTTCCGGCTTCGGGAATATTGATCTCGTCGCCGCCGCGCGGACCGTGCTCGTTCGTCCACAGCCTGCCCGTTTCGGGATGAAGCGCCGCGCCCTGCTGGTTGCGGTGGCCATAAGACCAGATTTCGGGAAGCGCGCCCTCGACGCCGGCAAAGGGATTGTCCGCGGGCACCGAACCGTCCGGCATGATGCGCACGACCTTGCCGAGATGTGAGTTCAGCTCCTGGGCTTCCTCGCGCATGCCGGCGCGCGAGCGTTCGCCCAGCGCGACGAAGAGGTGTCCTTCATTGTCGAAAACGAGGCGCGATCCGAAATGAAGATGGCTGTCCTTCTTCGGCAACTGCCGGAAGATCACTTCCACGTTGCGCAGCTGGGGCGAGAGGCTTTCAGTGAGCTGACCGCGCGCCACGGCAGTGCCGTTGGTATTGCCCTCGCCCTTTTCTGCATAGGTCAGATAGATGAGACGGTTTTCCTCGAATGCCGGGTCGAGCGCGACATCGAGCAAGCCGCCCTGCCCGCGCACATCGACCGCCGGGACACCGTAAATCGCATTGCCGATCTTGCCATCCGGCGCGACGATCCGCAGAAAGCCCGGCCGCTCGGTCACGAGGAAACGGCCATCCGGCAGGAAAGCGAGGCCCCAGGGATGATCGAGGCCGGATGCGACGGTCTCGACGGCGATCTTCGTTCTTTCCGTCTCGATAGCCCCGGCCGCCGCCGGAGCGGACAGCAAAAGGGCAAGACAGGCGATGGCGAAACGTCCCTGAAAGATCATGAAACACCCGAATTCGATTGCGGAATCGGCGCATTGTTGCGGCCCCGATAGACCAAAATATGGCGGCGAAGGCCAAAGGCGAGCCCGCCGCTTGACAGGCGCGGTCCAGCGGCGCTTTAGTTAGGCAACCGAACTAAATAGCGACGCCGGCCAGGGCCGGAGTTCCGCGCAGGGAGACTATTCATGGCGATCCGCACACCGCTTTGCGACCTTCTGGGCATCAAATATCCGATCATGCTGGCCGGCATGGGCGGCGTTTCCTATGCGGAGCTTGCTGCCGCCGTTTCCAATGCAGGCGGCTTCGGCACGCTCGGCATGGCGGGGCTTCAGCCTGAAGAAATCCGCGTGCAGATGAAGAAGGTGAAGGATCTCACCGACAAGCCGTTCGGCGTGGACCTTCTTGCCGCCGTGCCGGAATCACTCGAGCGGACCGCCGACATCATGATCGAGGAAGGGGCTGCCGCTTTCATCTCGGGCCTCGGCGTACCGACCAACATCCACGACAAGCTGCACAAGGCCGGCATGAAGGTGATGAATGTCTGCGGCACCGTGAAACATGCCGTCGCGGGCGAAAAGGCCGGTCTCGACGCCGTGATCGCGCAGGGCACCGAAGGCGGCGGTCATACAGGCAAGGTTGCCGGCATGGCGCTCATTCCGCAGGTCGTCGACGCGGTGAAGACGATCCCCGTGATCGCTGCGGGCTCCATCATCGACGGCCGTGGCCTTGCGGCGGCGCTTGCCTTCGGCGCGCAGGGCGTGTGGATGGGCACGCGGTTCATCGCCGCGAAGGAAAGCCATGCTGGCGACATGTACCGTCAGGTGATCGTCGAGGCGAAGGACACGGACACCATCGTCACGCGCTGCTATTCCGGCAAGACGATGCGCGTGTTCAACAACCCCTATGTGCAGGACTGGGAGAGCCGTCCGCAGGATATCCAGCCCTTCCCGCAGCAGGCCATGATCTCGCATCAGGCGAATGTGATGGGCGGTATCGGCGGCCAGATCGAAGGGCTCGAGCGCGACCGCTCCTGCTTTGCCATGGGCCAGGGCGCGGGCGGCATTCATGAGGTGCTGACGGCTGCAGAAATCGTCGAAAAGACGATGGAAGAGGCCGAGGCCGTTCTCGAGCGGCTCAAGACGTTCGGCTGAGCCGCTTCACCCGTCGCGAAGGCCCGTTTCCTGCACCTGAAGCCCTGAACGGTACAAGCTTCAGGTCACAGGAGGGCCTTCGGGGCGAAATGGGACAATATCTGTCCAGATTCGGGACGTATTGCGGCTGCCGCCCTCTGATGGCGGCGCTGATCGCGCTTGTCCTGCTGCAAACCGCCACTGCCGCGATGGCCGCCCTTCCCGCCCGCGCGGTTCAGCTCGCGGAAATTCTGGGAGCCGTACATCACTTGCGCGATGTATGCGGCACCAATGAAGGCCAGCTCTGGCGCAACAAGATGATTGAAATGCTCGGCGTGCTTGAACCTACCGATACGGAGAGGCAGCAGCTGGTGAAGAATTTCAACGACTCCTACTACCGCTACAAGAACACCTATCCGGCCTGCACCGCCACGGCGGCGCGCCAGTCCGACAAGCTCATGCAGGACGGGCAGCGGCTGGCGGAAGAACTTGCGGCAAGCGGCCTCGGTCGCTGAAACGGGGCTTTTCCATACATATTACTGTGGATCGAGCGCGCCCGCTTTGTGACAGCCGTTAACCTCTCTTTCATGAAAGGCAAGACTTTCGGCACCATTGTGTTACAAGGGGTAACAGAGGCCCCTGCTTTCGGGCCCCGCACAAGCGCGTGATACCGCCGGAAGAGAGGACAAGATGGCCGGAGACTATACGAGAGACGCCGGTCTTGGTCCGCTGGATGAAGACGGACACGATGCGTCGCCGCTCTCCGAAGAAGAGCAGCGGCGGATGGCGCTGCAGAATATTCTCGATGCCTGGGACGACTCGCTCGGTGAGGGCGTCGACGCCGATATTCTGGCGACGACGGCTATTTTCGCCGCCCTGTCCGATATGGTCGAGGCCTATGGCGAGGAAGCCGTGGCCGAGATGGCCAACGGTCTTGCCGACCGTGTGCGCCAGGGCGAGTTCACGCTGAACCGGACGCTGAACTGAACCCAAGCAGGCTGCTATGAAAAGCCCGCCCTCCTCACCGGAGCGGCGGGCTTTTCCTTTTCAGGCAAGTCTCAGAAGCGGTAGTTGAGCCCAAGCCGTGTGCTGTGGCTCGTCAGATCGATGCTTTCGGCCACAGGCAGTCCGAGGAAATCTCCGCGATACGTCTCCGAGCCGTAATCCGAATAGAGATATTCGGCCTTCACGGAAAATGACTGCGTCAGCGCATATTCAACACCGGCGCCGGCCATCCAGCCGAGATGACCTTTCGTTTCCCGGACATCGGTTCCACCAAGACCGAAGAAATCTTGCGTGTAGATTACTTCATGGCGCGCCCAGGCGATGCCGCCAGTTACATAAGGGAGGAACTCATCCAGGGCATAGCCGAGACGGAGGCGAAGCGCTCCATAGGATTCAAGCTCCGAACGGGCTTGAGTGACAATCGGCAGACCGCCGACGAGATCAAGCGTATTGCGAGAACCAGACGCATCCGAGAGGCCGAGTTCGAGCATGGCGCCAACGACAAGATTGTTTGCCAGCCGATGATCGTATCCGGCCTGAATGCCGCCAGAGAAATCCTCTGAGTCATGGTCGTAGGCGTAGTAGCCGCTGCCATCCGTATCGAGCCAGTCATAGCCACCGTGAACACCCAGATAAAAGCCCGTCCAGGCAGGTGTTTCATTCGCCGATGCAACAACAGGACTCGACATGGCGGCAAGGGCTGCCGCCAAGGCAATATTCTTCATCAGGAAGCCTCACTCAGTTCACTCAGGGGATTGAGGCACCCTAAAGACCATGCCCGCGAGGTCAATCAAAACCGGGCGTGCGGCCTAAATCAGCACTTCGATGAGACGCGGGCCCTTCTGCTTCACAGCAGAGGAGAAGGCATCGATGAAATCCTCGATCGTATCGACGCGCGACGACTCCACGCCCATGCCATTCCCGAGCGATGCCCAGTTCAGTTCCGGATTGTGCAGATCGAGCATGGAAAGCGCTTTCGGACCCGGATTTTCCGCGCCGACGCGCATCAGTTCGATATTCAGAATGGCGTAGGAACGATTTGCGAAGATCACGTTCACGACATCGAGCTTCTCGCGCGCCTGCGTCCAGAGCGCCTGCAGTGTGTACATCGCGCCGCCGTCGCCATGAAGGCAGACGACCTTGCGGTCCGGCGCGGCGACGGCAGCCCCCGTCGCGAGCGGCAGGCCCTGACCGATGGAACCGCCGGTGAGCGAGAGATGATCGTGCGGCGCGGCATTCACCGTTGCGATCATGGAGCCGATGCCGGAGGTCGCCGCTTCATCGGACACGATGGCGTTATCCGGCATGAAATGGCCGACGACCTGGCCGATGGTGAACTGATCGAAGGAAGCACCGGCCTTTGGCAGCCCGGGCTTTTGCAACGGCGCGATGCCTGCCGGTTCCTTCGGCGCGGCAATGGCATCGGCAACGGCCTC
>JAJLKS010000340.1:0-2662 GCA_033838765.1 Alphaproteobacteria bacterium | reverse complement strand
AGGCGGCGCAGGATCATGGCTTTCTGTTCGGACGCTTCGGCGTGGCGGATGCGATGTATGCGCCGGTGGTGACACGGTTTCAGACCTATGGCGTCGACCTGGCCGCGCTCGGCGACGATGGTACGGCACGCGCCTATATGGAGGCGATCCTGACGCTTCCCGCCATGCGCGACTGGGTCGAGGGCGCTGCGGCCGAGGAAAAGGCGAAGGCTCGCACTTAAGGCCGCTCAGGCGCGGGGCTTTATGGCCGCTCAGGCGCGGGGCCGGGCGCAGGCGGCCCCGGATCGACGAGGCCACGCGCCGCGTAATATTGCGCGGCACCTTCGTGGAGCGGCACGGGGAGCGAAGCGATGGCGAAGCGTTCCGCCTCGCCCTCGTCGCCCGGCAGGAGGCCGGCAAGGCCCGAACCAGACAACAACTGCCGGTTGCCCGGGAAAAACAGCGTCTCCGTGATGCGGTAGACGAGAGCCGCATCGACATTCTCGTTCACCACCCAGATCATCGATATCCCGAGCGTCTGCGTTTCGGGCACAAAGCGGTAGAGCCCGTCGGGAATTGCAATCTGCTGGAAGTTCGAGCCGGGGCGCACGAGCTGCTCTAGCTCGGCATCGTCCAGCGGTACGATGTCGATCGCGCCTCGCTCTGCAAGACTCGCAATCTCGGCCGATGGCAGCGCATCGACGAGGAAGAACGCATCGAGCTGGCCGCGCAGCAGAAGGTCGATCGCGACCGGCGTTTCATGCTCGGAAAGCTGTACGGTGCGGCGTCCGAGGCTGTGGACCGCGAGCACGGGGAGGGCTGCCTCGCGCGTGCCCGAACCTATGGGCCCGACGGAGACGCGCATATCCTTCAGATCGGCGATGCCGCCAATTCCCGCATTGCGCCGCGCGACGAGGTAGAGCGCCTCGCGATAGACCCCGGCAATTGCGCGAAGATTGCGCACGGGCGGCTCGCCGCGAAATGGCGTTTCCGCCCGCGTCGCCAGATCGAGCACAGGGGCTGCGACAAGCGCGGATTCGAAATGCTGGGAGCTGACGGCGCGGACATTGGCAACCGGGCCGGCGGAAGACTTTGCCACGGCGACGAGCCCCCTGACACCACAGGGGAGCCCCCGCTCGCAGGGCGGCGTGCCGGGGGGGCGGCTGATCGCGGCCGCAAGCCTTTCGCCGACTGCGAAATATTCATCGCCCGGACTGCCGGTGCCGATCTGGAAGAAGGTGACGGACTCCGGCGGCTCCTCAAGGCTCGCGGGCGGGATCAGATAGATGAAGAGTGCCAGCGCCAGAAAGGCGAGGCCGCCGGCAGAGGCGAGAACGGCGCGCGCGCTCAGGCCCGCGGCAGCATCCGCGATGGCGCGGGCGGCCCTTGCCGCCCTGGTCCTGATCTCGCCGAGTTCCATTCCGCCTCCGGCCCTGCCGATACCGCCTTGCCCGATTTGAAGGCCACCAAATCCGGGCCCTCTTATAATTAATCATTTCTTGACCGCTCTGGCGGAAAATCGGGACCTAACCAGGGCCAGCGCCGGGCGCAGGCCCCTTCCCGCTTCAAGAACCGGGACCGGAACCCATGAGCCCTACCATTCCGCAACGCTCAAATCGCAAGATTCCAGGCCGCTTGCTCATAGCAACGAGCCTCTGCTCGGCGCTCGCCCTTTCGGGCTGTGCCACGACGGGCGCCGAAACCGCGGCCGCACCTTCGCCGCGCGAGGCCGCCGAAGCGCGGATCGGCGAACCGGCGCTCCGCGAAGCCGCCATCGAGAGCACAAAGACACAGGATTATGTCGCCGCCGCGGCCTATTGGGGAGAGCTTTATGAGCGCAACCCGAACGATGCGGACACCGCGATCAGCTATTCGCGCGCGCTCCGCCAGATCGGCTCCATCGACCAGTCGCTGATGGTGATGCAGCGCAGCCAGACGCGCCATCCCGACCATGCAGGCGTTCTGGCGGAATTCGGCAAGGCCCTGACGGCGGGTGCACGGCCCGACCAGGCGACCGCCATCCTTTCGGCCGCTGCCCGGAAAGACCCGCGCGACTGGACTATCCTTTCCGCGCTCGGTGTCTCTCTCGATCAGCTTGGACGCTATGACGAGGCGAAAACGCAATACAATGCCGCGCTCGAACTTTCGCCGGACAATCCCTCGGTCCTGACCAATCTCGGCCTTTCCTATGCACTGACGGGCGATCTCGATTTGGCGGAGCGGACGCTCCGCCGCGCGGTTTCCAACGCGAAGGCCGATGCCTATGCGCGGCAGAACCTTGCAATCGTGCTCGGCCTCAAGGGCGAATTCGACGAGGCGGAACGGCTTGCCCGCGCCGACCTTCCGGCCAATGTCGCCGATGGCAACATGGCCTATCTGCGCTCCATGCTATCGCAGCCTGCGCTGTGGAAGAAAATGGAAGAACTCGACCGGGAGAAGGCCTCCGAAAGTCCGGCGGCACCGGCGACGCCTGCTGCACGCGAGGACGACAAGGTGTCCTTCCTGCCGCCGGAAACAACCGTATCCATTCAGTAGACTTCCCTTTCATCAGACAAGAAAGGCGCCTGAAACATCAGGCGCCTTTTTCATTGGTTCCCGGCAATCCGGTTCAGAGCGTTGCCATGGTCTTGATGATGGCCGGGCCGAGAATGACGGCGAAGAGTACCGGCAGGAAGAAGACGAT
>JAJLKS010000339.1:0-3731 GCA_033838765.1 Alphaproteobacteria bacterium | reverse complement strand
GAGACCATATAGCGTGCGCGTTCCTCGAAGCCGCGCAACTCGCCCGCGCCATAAGCGATGGGGCGTCCCATCTGCCAGGCGAGCTCCGGCACGATCTCATCCTTCATGCCAAGGAAAGCCTCGACGAAGCGCTGGCAGAGCGCAGCGCGCTCTGCCAGCGGCACGAACTTCCATGCTGCCTGCGCCGACCTTGCCGCATTCAGCGCACCGTCGACTTCGGCCCAAGTGGCGAGCGGGCGCTCTGCATAGATGCTCCCGTCAACCGGGGAAATGACCTTCAATACGTCGCTCATCCTCGCTCAAATCCTCTCATCAGTTCCCAGTCGGTCACGCGGCGCTCATATTCGTGCTGCTCCCAGCGGCCGGTATGCAGGTAGTGTTCGACGACATCCTCGCCGAGCGCGGCGCGCAACGTATCCGATTTTTCAAGTTCCGTAAGTGCGGCATGTAGGCTCTTCGGGAGCGAGGGAATGCCAGCCGTGCCGTAGGCGTCGCCGGTGAATTCCGGTTCGAGCTTGAGCTTGTTTTCCACGCCGTCGAGGCCGGCCGTGAGCAAGGCCGCATCGGCCAGGTAGGGGTTCAGGTCGGCGCCACCGATGCGGCATTCGATGCGCAGGCTCTTGCCCGTACCGCACATGCGGAAACAGGCGGTGCGGTTGTCGTTCGACCAGACGATGTTCGTCGGCGCGAAGTAGCCATTGACGATGCGCTTGTAGGAATTCACCTGCGGCGCGAGGAAATAGGTCAGTTCGCGCGCATGGCGCAGCTGGCCTGCAAGGAATTGCTGGCAAAGTTCGGACATGCCATGCGGTGTCGCCTTTTCATCGAAGAAGAGAGCGGATTTTGCCTTCTCGTCCCAGAGCGACATGTGGATGTGGCAGGAAGAGCCGGCAAGCTCATAATTCCACTTCGCCATGAAAGTGATGGCCTTGCCATGCAGCCAGGCGATTTCCTTGATGCCGTTTTTCAGGATCGTGTGCCGGTCTGCCATTTCCAGCGCTTCGGCGTAGCGGATATTGATTTCTTCCTGACCGGGGCCCCATTCGCCCTTCGAGTTCTCGACCGGGATGCCAGCCCCTTCGAGGCCGTTGCGGATGGCCCGCATGATCCCCTCTTCCTTGCTGGTCGCAAAGACATGGTAGTCCTCGATATACCAGTTCGGCGTCTTGAGGCCCCGGTAGTGCTTTTCGTGAGCGCTCTCATAGGTTTCGTCGAACAGGTAGAACTCGAGCTCCGAGGCCGTATAGGCCTTCATTTTCATGGCGGCGATGCGCTTCAACTGCCTTTTCAGTATGGAGCGGGGGGCATGCGGCACGTCTTCGCCATGATAGTCCACCGTATCGCAGATCACGAGCGCGGTGCCGGGCAGCCAGGGAATGCGGCGCAGCGTTGCAAGGTCGGGCTTGAGGGCGAAGTCGCCATAGCCCTGCGCCCAGCTCGCAGCCTTGTAGCCCGGCACAGGCTCCATATCCGTATCGACGGTCAGCAGATAGTTGCAGGCGTGGGTTTCGTGGACGGCGGTATCGAGAAAGTAGGGGGCTGCCATTCGCTTGCCGACCAGCCGACCCTGCATGTCGGGCATGGCCATGACCACGGTGTCGATCTCGCCGCTTGTCACGAGATCGGATAGCTGGTCGAGCGTGAGCAGTCCCTTCATTCTCAATATTCCCCGTTTGTTGTTGCCAAGAGGTGAGGCGGCAACGATCGGGCGCCCCGCCAGAAGATTTCCCCATGAGTGTAGCCGCAGGGACGGGGGAGGCCGCAAGGGGGCTTACGCTGCGTTCTGGATTGCATCGGTTGACGCCTCCGGCGCCAGATCCCAGACTCCGCGCGATTCGACCGGGGGCTTTACCGGCGGGAATGGCGGGGCTTCATGACTGACGGTTTGCAGGCGCGTTTGCCTGCCCATGTAATCGTTCTCGGCAATGAAAAAGGCGGGTCGGGCAAGACCACGACGGCCATGCATGTCATTGCCCACCTGCTGCGCGAAGGATTCAGGGTCGGATCGATCGATCTCGATGGACGGCAGCGCTCGCTCACCCGCTATGTCGAGAACCGCAAGGCCTGGGCCGATGCTGCGAATGTGAACCTCGTGATGCCCGAGCATGCCGTCATCATGAAATCGGGGGCCGCGTCGGTCGCGGAAGCCAATGCGGCGGAGGAGGCCGAGCTTGAGGCGACAATGGCTCGGCTTGCCGCAGCCAATGATTTCCTCGTGATCGACTGTCCCGGCAGCGACAGCAATCTTTCGCGGCTTGGCCATGCGCGGGCGGACACGCTGATTACGCCGATGAACGACAGTTTCGTCGATTTCGACCTGCTCGGACGGGTCGATCCGCAGACCTACCGCATCAAGGGGCCAAGCGTTTACAGCGAGATGGTGTGGGAGAGCCGCAAGCGGCGCGCCGTGCGCGATGGGGGAGAGATCGACTGGGTGGTGGTGCGTAACCGGCTCTCGCATCTCGATGCGAAGAACAAGCGCCGGGTGGAAGCCGTGCTCGATGCGCTTGCCTCGCGTATCGGCTTTCGCATCGGGCCGGGTTTCGGCGAGCGCGTGATTTTCCGGGAGATGTTTCCGTCAGGCCTGACTTTGCTCGACCTCCGGGAAGAGGGGGTCGATACCCAGATGTCCATGTCGCATGTCGCGGCGCGCGCCGAGGTGCGGGCGCTTGTCGAGGCGCTGGAACTTCCAATTGAGAAGATCAGGTCGGAGGCAGCGGCCCGCGGCTAGCCGCGGCGGTTTTCCTTCGCATTCGGATCGACCGGCCGGGCCCAGTTGGCAGGCGGGATCGGAATGCACTGGATGGCCTGACGGGCGAGGCGGCCACAGGCATTGCGAGCCTGCTGTTCGCCGTCGAAACCGCCGAAACGCGAACGGTAAAGCGTGCGATTGTCGGTCGTGTTGACCGGGATCGTGACCGGGACTGCCTTGCCGAGTTCTTCGGGCGCCGCGCGAACAGCCTTGCGGATGCTCTCGACCGCATCTGCTTCGCTCGCATAGGCACCGATCTGGATGACCCAGGTGCCATCGGGAATAAGCGGGTCGCCGTCGCGCCAGTCGCGAGCCAGCTCAGGCTCGGTGCGTGCCGGATCGTTCATGGCGGAGCGAAGCTGCGCATCAAGCGTATTGGCGGGCGGCGTGGAGGCATTTGCCGGCGTGACGAGGAAATTGCCGATTTCGCGTCCAGCCTGGCGAACCGGACCTTCGGCCGAGCGAATGGCGGCGACCGCATAGGCGGTCACGCTGTCCACTGGGGCTGCGGGCGCGGATGCAGTGGTGGCCGGCGCTGTGGCCGGCAGCGGGGCTGTCTTTACGGCAACCTCGACCGACGGAGCTGCGGCAGGCGCGGGCGCGACCGGTGCCGGCACGTCCTGGACTTCAATCGACGACGCAAGCTGGATGAGCGCGGCGCGATCTTCCGCCGGTACGATGCCGACCGGACGGTTGACGGGCGTCGGCGCGAGAGCGGTGCTCGCCGCAGGGCTTTTTGCCGAGGCAAACTGCGTGTTGCTGCGCTTCATCGCGATGGCGCGCGGGAAGGCCCGGTCGAGAATTTCGATCATGTGATCGTCGCGGCTCTTCGCCTTTGTACCGCCCATTACCACGCCGACGAGATACTTGTCCTCTCGCTCGACCGTGGTGGTGAGGTTGAAGCCGGAGGCATTCGTGTAACCCGTCTTCAGGCCGGTCGCCCCCTGATAGCGGCCGAGCAGGCGGTTGTGATTGCGGA
>JAJLKS010000338.1:0-3412 GCA_033838765.1 Alphaproteobacteria bacterium | reverse complement strand
CGGAAGACGCGATCCGCAAACAGGTGAAGCGCGACAAGCGCCGCCTCGTGCGCCGCCGTCATGTGCTGGGCATTGCGGCCGCCTGGGTCATCACCGTCCCCGCCGCGGGTTTGCTCGCGGGCGCGACCTACTGGCTCCTGAAAATCACGGTCGGTGGCTGAAGCCTCAGCGGATTTCGCGCAGCATCATCGCGAGATCGGCGAGATAAGGGTCGCGCAGAAGCTGCTGTGCCTCCCGCAGGCCCGCCCAGTGGCGCCTGCGCTGCGACTGCTCTTCCCAATTGTCGAGCTGCCGCGTCACGCGAAGCGGAAACATGTCGACCTCGATCGGCGTCACGCGCACGCCGCGCCGCTTGATCGTGCGCCATGCGCCAATCGGCGTATCGCGCACCTCGCCCTCGACGCCCGCTTCCTCGAGCGCTTCGCGCGCGGCAGCTTCATGCGCGGACAGGCCTTCCATCAATCCGCCCTTGGGAAATATCCAGCGCCCCGTCCTCCGCGACGTCACAAGCAGCACCGCCACCTGCCCATCCACCACCGCATAGGGAATGGCGCCCGCCTGCCGTTCGATTTCGGACTGGCGGGCGACGAAGCGGAAGCGAAGCGATGTGGCAAGTCGTTGCAGCATGGGTCCCCCGGATTTGCCGGTGGGCGCAGTGTGCCGTGACTCGCGTGGAAAGGGGAGTCGCTAGATGCGCTCAGTTGCCGGCGCGGCGCGCGTCGAGCGTCCGGCGCGGCGAGGGGCCGCGATAGTCCGGCGTCTCCACGAAATGGACCGGCCGCGACACGGTGGCCACGATCGCTTCATAGAGCATTTCCGCCGAAAGCGGCTTCACCAGATAGTCCGTCACGCCCTGGTCGCGCGCATAGGCCACATTCTCGCGGCCCGCATGGCCTGAAATCATCAGGATCGGCACATCGGGATTGGCAGCCAGCCCCGCGCCGCTCGCGCGGATGCGCCGCGTCATCTCGAAGCCGTCCATCGGCGTCATCGCGCCATCGGTGATGATGATGTCGGGACATTCGCTGTGAAAGGCGGCAAGCCCGCGCTCGCCATCCAGCGCAACGACCACATGACCGATACCCATGGACGCAAGAAGCGCCGTCAGCAGCCTCTGCATCTCGGCGCTGTCTTCGACGACGAGAACCTTCAGTCGGCGAAAGAAATCGGCATCGGCCCTGGTCGGCTCGTTGCTCATCCGGCCATTTTCCGGTTGCCGCGCGTCGCCTTTATGAGCCGCTCCAGTGCATTCAGCGTTTCCATCGTGATGGCGGGATCGGTGCCCGGATTGTCGATGGCATCGCGGATCGCATCGACGTGAAACCGCAGGACCGATCCATCGCGCCAGTCTTCATCGTCGCAATGCTCGATATAGCGGCAGAGCGAGTCGGCAAAGCGCCCGACCAGCGGAAAGCCGAACGTACCCGCCAGCCCGCGCATGTCGTGCGACAGCGAATAGAGGCGGCTGCGCGCTTCCGTATCGCCCTTCGCGGAAGGTTCGACGAGAAGCTGCAACATGGAAATCTGCGCTGAAAGAGCTTCGGCATATTTCGTTTCGAGCGTGCGGATCGTCGACTGCATCTGGTCGAGAACCCGGGGGTCGAGCCGCATCGGCGCCACGTAGTCCGCGCCGAGCTTGCGCTCGGCGATGGATGGCACGCGGATGAACCGCACATCGGGCGGCGTTTCGCCCGTTACGGCGTCGCGGCCGGCAAGGCGAGATGTGATGTTGCGTTGTTCCATCTTGTCTCTCCTCAAAGCAGGGCGACGGAGCCGCGCCGGTCCTCGCCCTTGAAGGGCGTGTCGCGCCGGCGCCTGTCGGGCCCGCGATAGGTCGGTGTTTCGACGAAGGTGCGCGGCCGGTCGATCACCTGAATGAGGCGCTCATAGAGACCGCGTGCCGAAATCGGCTTTGAAAGAAATTCGGTGATACCGATGTCGCGCGCCCGTTCGACGGATTCGAGATCGGTATGGCCGGACACCATGATGATCGGGATCATGCCGAGCGCGCGCCCGCGAAGGCTGCGCAACCGCTTGGCAAACATGAAGCCGTCGCCAGGCACCATCGCCGCATCGGTGATGACGATGTCGGGCTCCTTCGTGTTCAAAAGCTCCCAGGCTTCCTCGCCATTGATCGCGAGATGAACCTCGCCGACGCCAACGGCCTGAAGCAGCGTCATCAGAAGATGACGCATATAGGCGCTGTCATCGACGACGAGAACGCTGATCTTTCCGAAAACGGATTCCGTCATGCCCCCAGTATCCCCAACTTGTATGGCCCGCCCCAAAAGGGCATGGCCACGCCGTCACGTCGCTTGCGTGCGTCAACCTTAATGTCGAGGTCTTAACAAAGAGGAACCGGAATAAGCGCGCGATTACAGTGCGTTCGGCGCGTTGAGTGTTGAAAGCTGGTTAATGGGAGCGGCGCTTGCCGATCAAGCCTTCGCCGAAACGAGCCACACCGCGCCGGGCAGGCGCACCGCGCCATCCTTCACATTCGCGGAGAGCACCTTTCGCAGGTCGTCCGATATCCTGTCCTGAACATCCACCGGTACCGCCTTCATCGCGCGGGCGAGCGGCCCGATCTCGAGCGACTGGTTGAGCGCAGCTTCGACCGGGTCCGCGCCCGCGCCAAGCGTAAGTTCCGCGTCGAAAGGCTGAATGTCGATCGCAGTGTAACCGGCCTCCGTCAGCACGTCGTGGAAGCGGTTGGGATCGTCGAAGGCGAAGGGGCCCGGCGCGCCGGGTACCGGCGGCTCCTGCGGCGGCAGATGCGGCAGCGCCGCCACCATCGGCAGTGCCGCCCAGGGATTTTCGCGGAACGGCCGCCAGCAGACGAAGCCCGCGCGCCCGCCGGGTGAAAGAGACTTGCGCATATGTCCGAAAGCGGAAACCGGATGGTCGAAAAACATGATGCCGAAGCGCGAGGCGAGCACATCGAACCGGTCCGCGCCGAAATCATGCGCCGCCGCGTCGGCGAGCAGGAACTCCGCCTTGCTTACAAGCGCCGAGGCGCGCTCCTTCGCCCTTGCGATCATCGGACCTGAAATATCGACGCCGAGTGCGCGTCCCTTGTCTCCCGCCGCCGATGCGAGATCGAAAGTGGTTGCGCCGCAGCCGCAGCCGATATCCATGATCCGCTCGCCGGGTTTCACAGCGGAAAGCAGAAGCAGGGCCTTCGAGAATGGCGCGAGCATCGCGTCCAGCCTGTCCTGATGGCGCGCCCATTTCTCGCCCGCATCGCCGTTCCAGTATTCGATCTGGTCGGCATTCGGGCCCTTGGCTTCGTTTTTCTGTTCTTGGGATGACATGAGCGGCCTCCTGTGCTGGAGGCCCTTGATAGCATGGAAAGCGGCGCGCGTGTCAGGCCTTGCGGGTCATCGGCTCACGCTCGTTCAGCCGCTCGGAAAGC
>JAJLKS010000337.1:0-3520 GCA_033838765.1 Alphaproteobacteria bacterium | reverse complement strand
GTCCCGACGGCGTGTGGACCCGCGACCCGGAGGCCGAGAAGTACTCGACGATCGAGCACTACCTGTCGGACCCCGGCCTGCGCGCCCGTGCCTGGCAGTGGCGCATGTCGAACCCGGCGTGGACCGCACGACCCAACGAGGGGCACCGCGCCCTGGTCGAGCTGGAGCGCAGCGGTCGACTGGAGCTGCTCGTGACCCAGAACATCGACGGGCTGCACCTGGCGGCGGGCAGGCCGCCATGCCGCTGGCGCGGCCGGGAGCCAACTAGGTTTCGGCCCGGCAGGCCGCTTTCGTCTGCGCTACCTTCAGCACATGAACGCGGATGGCAGAGGATAGGCTTCCCTTGCCGCCGCGCGCCACATCTATGCGGCGGACAAGCTCGTTCACGGATGTCTTTTCGGAGCAGGCCAGCTCCTTCAGTGCGTCCCAGAAGGGGCGCTCCAGCGAAATCGAGGTGCGGTGGCCGGCGATGGTCACCGATCGTTTGACGTCTTCGATGTCGTCGCCAGCCATCTCGTTTCTCCGGTTATTCCGGCGCGATCATCTTTTCCGGCCGTACGACGGCGTCGAACTCCGCATCCGTCACATAGCCGCCGCCTACCGCCTCCTCGCGGAGCGTGGTGCCGTTCTTGTGCGCGGTCTTGGCGATCTTTGCGGCATTGTCGTAGCCGATCTTCGGCGCCAGCGCCGTGACGAGCATCAGGGAACGTTCGAGCGCTGCCTTGATGTTGTCTTCGCGCGGTTCGATGCCGAGCACGCAATTGTCGGTGAAGCTCACTGCGGCATCCGCCATGAGGCGCACGGATTGCAGGAAATTGTAAGCCATCACCGGATTGAAGACGTTGAGCTCGAAATGGCCCTGGCTGCCCGCGAAGGTCAGCGCCGCGTGATTGCCGAATATCTGCACGCAGACCTGCGTCATCGCCTCGCACTGGGTCGGGTTCACCTTGCCGGGCATGATGGAGGAGCCGGGTTCGTTTTCCGGCAGCGAAAGTTCGCCGAGGCCCGAGCGCGGGCCCGAGCCGAGGAAGCGGATATCGTTCGCGATCTTGAAGAGCGAGGCGGCGACCGTGTTGATCGCGCCGTGGCTCATCACCATCGCGTCATGGGCGGCGAGCGCCTCGAACTTGTTGGGCGCGGTCTTGAAGGGCAGCTTGGTGATGGCGGCGACGTTCTCGGCCACCTTTTCCGCGAAACCGACCGGCGCATTGAGGCCTGTGCCGACGGCGGTGCCGCCCTGCGCAAGCTCCATCAGCTTCGGCAGCGTCTGCTCGATGCGGGCGATGCCGTTTTCGACCTGTGCCGTGTAGCCGGAAAATTCCTGACCGAGCGTCAACGGCGTCGCATCCTGCGTGTGGGTGCGGCCGATCTTGATGATGTGGTTCCAGGCCTGTGCCTTGTCGTTCAGCGCGTTGCGCAGCTTCTGCAGCGCGGGCAGGAGGCGGTGGTGGATTTCCTCCGCGCATGCAATGTGCATCGCCGTCGGATAGGTGTCGTTCGACGACTGGCTCATGTTGACGTGATCGTTCGGGTGGACGGGCTTCTTCGAGCCCATCTCGCCGCCCATGATTTCGATGGCGCGGTTCGAGATCACTTCATTGGCGTTCATGTTCGACTGCGTGCCGGAGCCGGTCTGCCAGACGACGAGGGGGAAATGCTCGTCGAGCTTGCCCTCGATCACTTCCTGCGCGGCCTGCACGATGGCCTTGCCGATGGCGGGATCGAGCCGGCCAAGCGCCATGTTCGCTTCCGCTGCGGCGCGCTTCACGATGCCCAGCGCGCGGACCACGGGAAGCGGCTGCCTTTCCCAGCCGATCCTGAAATTGCCGAGGCTGCGCTGTGCCTGCGCACCCCAATATTTGCTGGCGTCCACTTCGATGGGGCCGAATGTATCGGTTTCGGTGCGGGTTTTCGTCATGTCGCGCTCCAGAAATGCCGCCCGGCAGGGACGGAAAGTTCGAATGGGCGCCGGTTTAGCATGCGGGGTGCGGCCCGCCAAGGCGGGCGGGGCCAATGGCTCTGGCGCTATTTCTTGCGGAAAGCGTCGAGGCTGACGACTTCGCCGGCTCCATCTGACGCAGGGGAAGTCTCGGCGGGCTTCGACGCCTCGGTGGCCTTGTCCTCGGCGACATTCGTGCCGGCGCTGACGCCTTCGACCTGGAATTGCAGGCCGAACTGGACGCTCGGATCGAAGAAGCCCTGAACGGCGGAAAAGGGAACCACGAGGCGCTCGGGAATCTTGTTGAAGGTGAGATCGACCGAGAAACGCTCGTCATTCACTTCCAGGTTCCAGAACTGGTGCTGCAGGACGATGGTCATTTCCTGCGGATATTGCGACCGGAGCTTTTCGGACACATCGACGCCGGGCGCGTCTGTCCGGAAGGAGATGTAGAAATGGTGCTCGCCGGGCAGGCCCTGATCGCGCGCGATATTCAATGCCCGGCGGACGACGCCGCGCAGGGCGTCCTGTGCCAGCACATCATATCGCATCAGGTCTTCGGCCAATTTGGGCTCCCATCGAGTCGGATTTAGCTGGCACCGATTCAAGCAGCGTTTGACCGGGAAATCCAGACGAAGCGGACCCCGCAATGCGGATTCGGGACGGAATCCGCCTGATGTGGCGCGAACGACGCAGCCTGAAAGGGCAGATGGGCGCGGTGCATGCGGGTGGACCGCCTGCTGCCTCAGCCCGTTGCATAAATCCTTGCCGATGTCGCGCGGATGAACACACCCTGACCTATGGCGAGTTCGCCGCCGCTGTAGAGTTCGCGCGGCACCTCCGCCTCAATGCGGCTTGTCCTCCCCTCGACCGAAAGTTCGACCGTGACGGTCGGCCCAAAGGGGCGAACCGCGCGGATGACGGCGGGGACACCGACCGCGCGTTCGCGCGAAACGATCTCGATTTCATGGGCGCGGACATAGGCGAGGGCGGGACCGGAATATTCGCTTTCGCCTTCAAGCGGAAAGGCGCTGCCGAGCACATCGGCCTCGCCATCCTTCGCAGTCACTTCGAAGCGGGCGACGCCGCCCAGGAATTCGCAGACGAAGGGCGTTGCCGGTTCATCGTAGATTTCCGAGGGTGTGCCGACCTGCTCGACCTGGCCTGCGCGCATGATGACGACGCGGTCGGCGAGCTCCAGCGCCTCTTCCTGGTCATGAGTCACGAAAACGGTGGTGAGGCCTGTTTCGGTATGCAATTCGCGCAGCCAGCTTCTGAGTTCCTTGCGGACCTTTGCGTCGAGCGCGCCGAAAGGCTCGTCGAGCAGAAGCACGCGGGGCTCGATTGCGAGGGCGCGCGCCAGCGCCACGCGCTGGCGCTGACCGCCGGAAAACTGGCTCGGGAAACGCTTTTCCAGCCCGCCGAGCTGCACGAGGTCGAGAAGGCGGCGGACGCGGCGCGCGATTTCGCCCGGGCGCGGCCGCTCCTCGCGCGGGCGGACGCGCAGGCCGAAGGCGACATTGTCGAAGACCGTCATGTGCCGGAACAGCGCATATTGCTGGAAGACGAAGCCGACGCGGC
>JAJLKS010000336.1:0-2959 GCA_033838765.1 Alphaproteobacteria bacterium | reverse complement strand
GGACCCGCGCACGATTGATGCCCGCGCCGTCATCTGCAATTTCGATCACGATCCGCCCGCCGCGATGTTCCGCCGACAGCCTCACCGTGCCTTCGGCCGGCTTGCCAGAGGCAATGCGGTCTTCGGTCGATTCGAGGCCATGATCGATCGCATTGCGGATCATGTGGGTGAGCGGCTCGCCGATCCGGTCGATAACGGTCTTGTCGACCTCTGTCGTCTCGCCTTCCAGTATCAGGCGCACCTGCTTGCCCGTCTGCGCCGCGAGCTCGCGCACGAGACGCGGCATGCGCTGGAACACGGACTTCACAGGTTGCGTGCGGATTGCCATGACGCTTTCCTGCAACTCGCGAAGCAGGTGCTCGAACTCGAGAAGACCGTTGCCGAGCCTCGACGTGGAACGCAACCCGGCATCATGGACACTCTGGGCGAGCATTGCCTGTGTGATCACGAGCTCGCCTGCCAGGTTCACCAGCCGGTCGACCTTGTCGAGGTCGACGCGAATGGTCTGAGGCGCGCCCTCCTTGGCGGCCGGCGCCGCCGCTTCCTTGCGCTCCTCCTCTTTCGGCACGTCCTGGACGGCTGACACCGCAGGCAGCACGTCCATCTGCGGAGCAGGCACCGGGTCGGCTTCGTCCAGATCCGGCAAACCGAGGTCCGGGAGGCCGGGCAAGTCGGGGAGATCGGGGAGATCCGGGAGATCGGAAACCACCTGCTCGATCGTCAGATCGCAATCCTCGGCGGCGAACTCGAAGGCTTCTTCGATCGCCATACGCGACATGTCGCCGCGAAGTTCGATGGTCCACGCGATATAGGCGTCCTCCGCGTCGAGCGAAGTGAGGACCGGCAGGCGCGACAGGTCGGCCTCGACCGTCATGCTGCCAAGCGATGCAAGCTCGCGGAAGATGAGATAGGGCTCGTTCGCCTTCGCATAGAGCGGGGCATGCGGCACAAAGCGGATCGTCCATACTGAATCGACCGGGCCCGCAGGTTCGCCATCGCCAAGTTCGAACTGCATTGGCGCGAAGTCGAGCCCCTCGAAGTCCTCGGCGCCGGCTTCATCGGCCGCGTCACCCGACAACGCCCGAAGCTCATCCTTCACATCTTCATCGTCTATGCCGCCGCCCGCTCCGCTCCGGGCCGCATTGACATGGTCCGAAATGAGATCGCCGGCGCGAAGAAGGGTCTTGACGATATCCGGCTCGGCCGCCAGTTCGCCGGACCGGATACGGTCGAGCACCGTTTCGAAGATATGTGCAAATGCAACGAGATTTTCGAAGCCGAAGGCGCCTCCGCCGCCCTTGATAGAATGAACGGCGCGGAAGACGGCGTTGATGATCTCGTCATCGGCCTCGCCATTCTCCATTGCGATAAGGCCTTCTTCCATGGCGACGAGAAGCTCATCGCACTCCTGGAAGTAGGTTTGCTTGATCGATTCCATCGGGTCCATGGGTCAGTCCTCAGGGCGCGACGCGGCGGACGGCAGCGAGAAGCTTTGCCGGATCGAAGGGCTTCACGATCCAGCCCGTTGCCCCGGCGTCCCGCGCGCGCTGCTTCTTCGCAGGTTCGCTTTCCGTAGTCAGGACAAGGATGGGAATGGCACGATGCGACTGGCTGCTCCGCACATGGTCGATGAAGCCATAGCCGTCCATGCGGGGCATGTTGATATCCGTGATGATGACATCGACACTGCCCGCCTCTGCGAGCACTTCCGTTCCATGCACGCCGTCTTCGGCTTGCAGTACCTTGTGTCCCGCATCGGTCAATGCCGCGCGCAGCATCTCCCGGATGGTCTTCGAATCGTCGACCGTGAGCACTACCTTGGACATCATTCCCCTCCCTCAATCGCCAGCGCCATCGAGAGGCCCAGCATGTCTACAGCGTCGGACATGACGTCCGGAAGATTGCGAATGGTGACGGCGCGCCTGCCTTCGGCATCCGGCAGCGCCGCCGAGGCGAGCACCTGAAGGCATGGTGTCGTGAAGCGCTGCACAAGGGCAGCGTCAAGAATGAGGCTCCCGGAGGCGGCAAGCGCGTCCTGAAGCCTGAGCGCCAGATCGCGGGCAGCCGGCAGGTCGAGCACCGGCGGCAGTTCATACACTTGCGTGTCGGCGGTCGGATTTTCTGACATCGACATGGTTCTGTTCCTGCTTGGCATGCGCTCGATCAGAATTCCTGCCAGTCGTCTTCGTCGGCCTCGGCAACAGGAGCGGCAGCGACAGCGGCACTCCCCCTCCGCGCCACCGGAGCGGCAGGCTTCAGCGGCGCCTTGGGCACAGCCCGTGACGCAAGCGTGACGACAGGCACAGGAGCTTCCTCGCCGGCTTTGCCTGCAGGAGCATTGAAGAAGGATATGAGTTCCGCGAGTTCAGCCGTTTCGCCTGCAAGATTGCGGGCGGCCGCAGTGCTTTCCTCGACCATGGCCGCATTCTGCTGCGTGACCTGATCCATCTGCGTCACGGCCGTGTTGACTTCTTCAATGCCGCTGGACTGCTGCTGCGCTGCCATTGCCATTTCGGATACGAGCGAATTGATCTCGACGACCTGATTGACGATCTCACCCAGCGCCTGGCCGGACTCCCCGACAAGCTTAACGCCGGAACCGACATGCTCGCTCGATGCCTTGATGAGTATCTTGATTTCGCGTGCCGCCTCGCTCGAGCGCTGCGCCAGGGCGCGCACTTCGCTGGCGACAACGGCAAAGCCCTTGCCGGCATCTCCGGCTCGCGCCGCCTCGACGCCCGCATTCAGCGCGAGAAGGTTCGTCTGGAAGGCGATTTCGTCGATGACACCGATAATGTCGTTGATCTGCTTCGAGGACTGGGCAATCTGGCCCATCGCATGAATGGCCGTTTCGACGATCTGCCCGCCATTCTCGGCAGCGGCTTTGGCCGTTGTCACGATCTCACTCGCGTTGCGAGCATTCTGGGCGGTCTTCTTCACCGTTGCGGTGATTTCCTCA
>JAJLKS010000335.1:0-7443 GCA_033838765.1 Alphaproteobacteria bacterium | reverse complement strand
AACTACACCCGCGCGCATAACCAGAACGTCGTCTGCATGCCGGCCCGCTCCACCATGATCACGGGGCAATATGTCTCGACGCATGGCGTCTGGATGAACGGCGTGCCGCTGCCGGAGGACGCGCCCTCCGTCGCGAAATATCTCCACGACAAGGCAGGCTACAAGACGGCCCTCATCGGCAAGGCGCATTTCGAGCCCTTCATCGACCCGAAGCAGCAGTTCTATGAAAGCCAGATGGCGCGCAAGGGCGAGCATGGGCCGCATCGCGGCTTCGACTACATGGAGCTAGCGACGCACTCGCCGCTGATCCTTCACTACGCCGAATGGATCAGGAAGAACGACCCCGACGCCTTCGGCTATTTCTACCAGAACCTCAACGAGAAGTTTCAGGTGAACGCAGCGGGCGGCGGAGACACCGGCGCCTGTCAGGTGCATTTCAATCCGGTGTCCCGCGAGCACTACCACACCGACTGGGTGGCGGACCGCACGATCGACTGGCTCGGCAGCGTCGGCGCGCAGGACGACTGGTTCTGCTGGATGAGCTTCCCCGATCCGCACCATCCCTGGGACCCGCCGCAATCCGAGCTCCACCGCCATCCCTGGCGCGACACGCCGCTGCCGGAGTTCTATCCGGGCTCGAAGGACAAAATCGAAGAGGTGCTGGCGGACAAGCCGCGCCACTGGATGGAATGGTACAGGGGCGAGCGCGTGACGAATTTCGAGGCGCCGCCCGAATTCCGCGCCTGCGACATGACCGCCGATCAGGTGCAGGAGATCAATGCCTTCACTCATGTCGAGAACGAGCTGATCGACGAGGCCATCGCGAAAGTCATGGCCTATATCGAAAGGCGCGGCTGGGGCGACGATGTCGATGTCGTCTTCACCACCGATCACGGCGAATTCCAGGGAGAGTTCGGCCTGCTCTTCAAGGGCCCCTATCACGTCGACGCGCTGATGCGCCTGCCGATGATCTGGCGGCCCGCGAAATCGGCGAAGGTTTCGCCCGCCACCGTCGCCCGGCCCGTCGGCCAGGTCGATCTAGCACCGACTTTCTGCGAGATCGCAGGCCTGCCCGTGCCCGAATGGATGCAGGGAAAGCCCATGCCGAAATCGGAAGCGGAAGCGGAGAAGCAGAAACGCGAACGCGTCTTCACCGAATGGGATTGCCAGCATGTTGATGGCACGACCGTCGGCCTTCGCACCATCTATCGCGACGGCTACACCATCACCGCCTATCTCCCCGGCACCCTCTATGACGGCACGGAGGGCGAGCTCTACGACCACAAGGAAGACCCGCAGCAGTTCCGCAACCTCTGGAACGACCCGGCCTATGCAAAGCTCAAATCGGACCTCCTCGCCGACCTGAAAGACGCCGAGCCGCCTGTCCACGAACCGCGGCTCGAATGCGTGGCACCGGTATAAAACAAGTCTGTCATGCCCGGGCTTGACCCGGGCATCCAGAATTTGCTCGTTCTGAGCCAGGTCGTACTGGATTGCCGGCCTCCTTGAAGTTCAAAGGAGGGCCCGGCAATGACTTCGGTTAGGTTGTTGCCAGCACCCCGCCCCGCCTGTATCCCAGTCGGCAGTAGAAACTCTGGCTGGAACAGACCTTTGACGATTGCCTCCCCCACCTCCCGCATGATCGCCCGCAAGGACGGCGCGATCGGCTGGATGATCTTCAACAATCCCGAGCGGCTGAATGCCGTCAGCCTCGACATGTGGGAGGCCGTGCCGGGCATCATCTCCGCCTTCGATGCCGACCCGGAAATCCGCGTCATCGTGCTGACCGGCGCGGGCGATCGCGCCTTTGTCGCGGGCGCCGACATTTCCCAGTTCGGCGAAAGCCGCTCCACTGCGGAAGGCATCCTCGCCTATGAGGCGGCGACGGAACGCGCCTTCAATGCCATCGCCGAGGCGCAGAAGCCCACCATCGCCATGATCGACGGTTTCTGCATCGGCGGCGGGCTCGGCATCGCGCTGTCCTGCGACATGCGCATCGCCGCCGAAGGCTCGACCTTCGGCATCCCCGCCGCGAAACTCGGCCTCGCCTATGGCGCATCCGGCACCGGCCGCCTCGTGAATGTCGTCGGCCCCTCCTTCGCGAAGGAAATCTTCTTCACCGCGCGCCGCTTCACGGCAGATGAGGCGCTGGCCATGGGCCTCGTCAATCGCGTGACGACGAAAGAGGCGCTGGAAAATTTCGTCCGCGACTACTGCGCGCTCATCGCCGACAACGCGCCCCTGACCGTCAACACGGCAAAACAGGTCGTGGACGAGTTCGCGAAAGCGCCCGGCAATTTCGATGCGGAGAAATGCGACACCCTCATCGCCCGCTGCTTTGCAAGCGACGACTACAAGGAAGGCCGCGCCGCCTTCATGGAAAAGAGAAAGCCCGCTTTCAAGGGCAAATAAAAACAACACCACAGGGAGAAACATCATGGGACGTCTCGACGGCAAGGTTGCCATCATCACCGGCGGCACCAGCGGTATCGGCCGCGGCACGGTCGATCTCTTCCTGAAGGAAGGCGCGAAAGTCGTCGCCGCCGACCTGCAGGATCACAAGGGCGAGGCGATGGAGCGCGAACTGGGCGCTGCCTTCTCCTATTGCCGCACCAATGTCGCCCATGAAGACGAGGTAAAAAATCTCGTCGATCACACCGTGAGGAAGTTCGGGCGCCTCGACATCCTCTTCAACAATGCAGGCTATGGCGGCGTCGGCGGCGAACTTGCCGAGATCGACATGAACGGTTTCGATGAAACCGTCGGCGTGCTGCTGAAGGGCGTCGTGCTCGGTTACAAATATGCCGTGCCCCACATGAAGGCGCAGCAATCGGGCTCGATCATCTCGACGGCCTCCGTCGCGGGCCTTCAGGCCGGCTACGGCCCCCTCGTCTATTCCGCCTGCAAGGCGGCCGTGCATCACTTCTCGCGCTGCGCCGCGCTGGAGCTTGCGCCCTTTTTCGTGCGCTCCAATGCCATCTGCCCCGGCGGTATTGCCACCTCGATCTTCGGCAACGGTCTCGGCCTCGGCACGCAGGTGGCGGACCAGTTCGCCGAAGTCATGAAGACGCATCTGGCGAAGATCCAGCCGACGCCGCGCTCGGGCCTCCCCGAAGACATTGCGAATGCCGCCCTCTTCCTGGCAAGTGACGAGTCGACCTTCGTCAACGGCCAGACCATCGCGGTCGATGGCGCACTCACGGCCGGCCCGATGGCGACGCTCGGCAAGCGCATCGACTTCGAAAAGGTGATCGGCGATTTCCTCGCCGCCCTGCCCGAAGACCAGCGCAACCCCGCCTAGGGCCGCCATCAAGGGTTTGGCAATCTCTCGCCTCTAGCCTCTGGGCTGGAGGCGAGCCCATGGCCATACCGTCAGAAGCCGGACCGGAAAACACTCAGGAAAATCAGACGGATGCGGAACGCCGCCGCTTCCGCCGCATTGCCACGCGTATTGAGGGCCGCATCGTCTTTGCCGGTGTCGACGCCGAATGCCTGATCCACGAAATGTCCGCCACCGGGGCCATCGTGGAAACCTCTCCGCTGCCCGCCATCGGCGCGGAGGTGGCGCTCGAGGTGCCGGGTGTCGGCTTCGCCCGCGGCCGGGCCATGCGTCATGACAGCGCCACCGTCTCGATCGACCTCGAAACCCCGCCCGAAAGGCGGGACCGGATGAACGACCGTCTGATCCTCGCCGCCTTTCGCCATCCGCCGGAACGCGGCGCCCTCTGATCTCCGGTTGGGCTTCGCGCAAGCCCCCGCTACACTCCCCGCAAAACATTCAGCAGGGGAGAACGTCATGTCGTCGCTCAAGGACAAGATCGCCATCGTCACAGGCTCCGCCACCGGCCTCGGTGCCGCCGTCGCGCTGCAGCTCGCGGAAAAGGGCTGCAACGTCGTCATCAACTATACGAAGAGCGAAAAGGAAGCGAAGGAGACGCTGGCCGCCTGTCAGGCAAAGGGCGTCGAGGCGATCCTCGCCCAGGGCGATGTCGGCGAGGATGCCGATTGCCGCCGCATCGTCGACGAGACGGTGAAGAAATGGGGCCGCGTCGACGTGCTGGTGAACAATGCCGGCGGCACCAAGTTCGCCAACCACGCCGAGCTTGACGAGCTGAACGCCGAAGACTTCCTCTGGATCTACAAGGTGAACGTCGTCGGCGCCTATCAGATGATCCGCGCCTGCGCACCGCATATGAAGGAAGCGGGCAAGGGCTCGGTTGTGAACGTCTCCTCCATCGCGGGCGTCACCGGCATCGGCTCATCCGTTGCCTATGCCGCGTCGAAGGGCGCGCTCAATACCATGACGCTCTCCCTCGCCCGCTCGCTCGCACCGAAGATCCGCGTCAATGCCGTCTGCCCCGGCTTCATCGGCACGCGCTGGTTCTCCGATCGCTTCGGCCAGCAGACCTTCGAGGGCATCAAGCGCCAGCAGGAACAGTCAACCCCGCTTGGCCGCGCCGGCACGCCGGAAGACATCGCAACCGCCGTCGTCTTCTTCTGCGGCGAAGGCTCCGACCACATCACAGGCGAAACGCTGATCACCGATGCGGGGATGCATTTGGGTTTCGCCCCGCTGACGGCGCGGTAGGCATCACAAACCAACATCAAAAGTCGTCATGGCCCGGCTTGTCCGGGCCATCCACGTCTTTCTTCATTCAGCAATTGTCGTAAAGACGTGGATGACCCGCATAAAGCGGGTCATGACGTTTTAAGGCGTGAAAACTTCTATTCGCGCAAAAATTCCAGCACCGCTTCCTTGTAGGCCCTGTCCCCCACCGTCTTCATGTGGTCGCGCTTCGGCACGGTGAAGGCCCGCGCGCCCGGTATCTGCGCCGCAAGCGGTCTCGCCTCTCCTGCCTGCACATCCGTCTCCCCCGCCACCACGAGAACCGGCCGCTTGATCCCTGAAAGTCCGTCCACCGGAAAAGGCGCGCGCACTGCCTCGAAACAGGCGGCAAGCGCCTTGCGGTCCTGCCCGTTCTGATCGGCGAAGGTGCGGAAGAGAAGCGCGCCCTTGTTCGTCACGGTCGATGGATCGTCCGCCAGCAGCGCCTCGATCACGGGGCCGGGATCGCGGTCGGGATCGAGCAGCCGCGCGCCAACGCCCGCCGCCACGATCCTGTCGAAACGCTCCGGGGCCTCCATCGCCGCGACCAGCGCCACCATCGCCCCCATCGAATAGCCCATCAGGTCCGCGCCCGGCTCGCCCAGATGGTCGAGCAGCGCCACCAGATCGCCCGCCATGGCGGAGAGCGTGTAGTCCGCCGTGTCGTGGCTCTTGCCGCTTTCCCCATGCCCGCGCATATCCGGCATGATGATGCGGTATCCCGCCTCCACCAGCGCCTTTGCCCAGCCCGTTGCGACCCAGTTCACCCGATGCGTTGAGGCAAAGCCATGCGCGAGCACGAGAGGCGTGCCCTCGCCCTCCACTGCATAGGCGATCTTCATGCCGTCATCTGAGGTGAAATGCTCCATGACGTCCTCTTTCCGCTTCGTCTGGAAAATACACTCTTCGCGGTCTAGGCTAAGTGGAAACACGGGGAGAGAGAACCATGACCGATGCCGCCGCCCTGAAGCGCGAAGTCTGCGATACGATCGACGCCATGTCGGCGGAGCTGCTCGCCGTCAGTCACGAGATCCACAGCAAGCCCGAACTCGCCTTCCACGAGCATGAGGCGGCGCGCATCCTCACCGCCGCGCTCGACAAGGCGGACCTTCCGGTCGCGCGCGGGGCCTTCGGCCTTCCCACCGCCTATGCAAGCGCCTTCGGCGAGCGCGGCCCCGAAGTCGCCATCCTGTCGGAATATGACGCGCTCCCCGGCATCGGCCATGCCTGCGGCCACAACATCATCGCGACGACAGGGCTCGGCGCTTCGCTCGCGCTCGCAAAACTCGGGGCCCGCCTCCCGGGCCGCGTCCGTTATCTCGGTACACCGGCCGAAGAGCAAGGCGGCGGCAAGGAATTGATGGCGCAGGAAGGCGCATTCGACAGGCTCGATGCCGCCATGATGGTCCATCCCGCAGGCGTCGATCTCGTCACCATGCCCTGCATCTGCGTCTCGGAAGTCGCAGTCACCTATCACGGCCGCTCGGCCCATGCCTCCGCCATGCCGCATATGGGGCTCAACGCGCTCGATGCGCTCATCACCGCCTACCAGGCGATTGCCCAGCTTCGCCAGCATATCCGCCCGACGGAGCGCATCCACGGCATCATCAAGAAGGGCGGCATGGCGCCCAACATCGTGCCGGACGAAACCATGGCGCTGTTCTATGTCCGCGCTGCCAATGCCGAAGACCTCGCGCCGCTGAAAAAGCGCGTCCAGGCCTGCTTCGAGGCGGGTGCGCTGGCAAGCGGCTGCACGGCGGAAATCAGATGGGCGAAGGCAGACTATCTCGACCTGAAGACCAGCATGCCGCTCGCCAACGCTTATGAGGCGAATGCGAAAGCCCTTGGCCGCGATTTCTTCCCGCTGTCGAAAATGCCGGCCGGCTCATCCGGCAGCACCGACATGGGAAATATCAGCCACCGCGTGCCGTCGATCCATCCGATGATCGCCTCCGCGCCCCCTCATGTCGTGATCCACAATCCGGAATTTGCGAAATGGGCTGCGTCCGACCTCGGCGACAAGGCCTGTCTCGACGGCGCCAAGGCGCTTGCCATGACCGCAATCGACTTCATGACCGATGCGAAGATGCGCGAACAGGCAAAGGCGGATTTTGCGGGCACGGCGGAAGCGTCGGCCCGCTCGGTCGCCGCCGCCTACGACCCGAACGGCCTCGCCCATATCGGCGGCTGCGGCTGCATGTAAAACCGGGATTTCCCGTCCCCTGTCAAAATGCGGCGCGCCACCTATATGGAAAGATGCTGCATCTATGGCCAGATCACAGGAAAGGACGGATTCCCACATGAAATGCCCGGTCGACAACGAAACCCTCGTCATGAGCGACAGACACGGCGTTGAAATCGACTATTGCCCCAAGTGCCGCGGCGTGTGGCTCGATCGCGGCGAACTCGACAAGATCATCGAGCGCTCGGCTCCGCAGCCGGAGATGCCCCAGGCTGCGCCGCGCGACCCGCGCCACGACGACCGGCAGGGCCAGGCGCCCTATTACCGCAAGAAGAAGCGCGAGTCCTTCCTGAGCGAGATTTTCGACTTCTGACGCTTCACGGCAGATTCGGCGGGCGCTCCGTCAGTTCCATTTCCTCGACAAAGCGCTCGTCGAGCTTGCGGCGCAGTTCCTCCTGCTCCTTGAGCCCGATGGGGAACTTCCACATGATGATCGCAACCAGCGCATTGCAGATCATCGGCGTCGCCACGAACACGATGGAAAGCCCGGTCAGCGTCGACTGCGAATTTTCCCCCTGCGGCTCGAAGCCGATCAGCGCCAGCGTCCAGAACACGACGCCCACCGCGAAGGCCCCGCCGAGCTTCTGCGTCAGCG
>JAJLKS010000334.1:0-2011 GCA_033838765.1 Alphaproteobacteria bacterium | reverse complement strand
CTGCACTCGATCACGCTCAGGGAGGACAAGTCCGGGCTGATCGAGCAGCTTTTCAAGGCCAAGCGGGAATCGGATGCCGCCCGTGCGCGCGCCGAAGAGGCGAACCGTGCGAAGTCCCATTTCCTTGCCAATATGAGCCATGAACTTCGTACGCCGCTCAATGCGATCATCGGCTTCTCGGAAGTCATGTCGTCGGAAATCTTCGGCAAGCATGCCATTCCGACCTACAAGGAATATGCCCACGACATCAATCGCTCGGGTCAGCACCTCCTCGGCCTCATCAACGATGTGCTGGACCTTTCACGCATCGAAGCAGGCCGTTTCCAGATCACGGAAGAAGAAGTCGATATTGCACAGGTTGCGGATGACTGCCGCCGCATTGTGGAAATCCGTGCACAGGCCCAGCGCGTCTCCATCGTTGCGGCCTTCGACGAGAACCTTCCCATCGTCTATGGCGATACGCGGGCGCTTCGCCAGACCTGGATCAACCTGCTCACCAATGCGGTGAAGTTCTCGCCGCCCGACACCACCGTCCATCTCTTTGCGCGGATGGAAGAGAACGGCGAAATGCGCTTCGGCGTTCACGATAACGGACCGGGCATTGCGGAGTCGGAAATCGAGAAGGTGCTTCAGGCGTTCACGCAGGGCGCGTCCGGCCTGGCGCAGCCGGGCAAGGGCTCCGGTCTCGGCCTTTCCATCGTAAAGGGGCTGCTCGCCGTGCATGGCGGACGCTTCGAACTCAAGAGCGAGCTTGGCAAGGGCACGCAGGCCGAATGCGTGCTGCCGCCGCAGCGGCTGCGCACAAAGCGGCCTATGGCGCGCAGCGCCTGACGCTCAACGCGGCGGCAAGAGGCGCTTGTCCTGAAACAGCCGGAAATATTTCCGGAACATCTCTTCCGTATCGATGACTTCGTGGAAGCCTGCGCGGCGCAGTGCGATGGTGGAGACGATGGCGGCCGGCGTGTCGCGCTCGGCGCCATAAGCCATCGTGAAATCCGCATAGTGGAAAGACTCGCCGACGAAGGACGCCATGTCCGGCGCGGCAAGATCGTATTTCCTGCGGATCGCATCCCACGCCGTCGCGCGTTTCGGCATTTCGGCGCCAAGCGACATTGGCGCCATCTCCCCCGGTTTCATGCCGAGCGCATCGGCGATGGCCGGCCAGACATTCTTCCAGACGAAGACATCGCCATTGGTGACATTGAAGATCGCGTTTTCCTGCCGGTCGCGAACGCCCGTCCAGGCGATGGCATCGGCAAGGAGATCGGCGTCGACTGCTTCCAGCACGGATGAGGCACCGCCCGGATAGGCGAGCGGCTCGCCCTCTTCTTTCAAGAGTGCGCCATAGACGCCGATTGCGGGGATCAGGTTCATCGCCGCGCCGAGCGAGAAGCCGAATATGATCTGCGGGCGAAAGATGGTCCAGTGCCACGCGCGACCCTGCTGCTTCGCGCGGAGATACTCCTCCTGATCCCAGTAGAAATTCGGCTGCTCCTTCATCTCGTCGCGATTTTCGCGCGCGGGCACGGAGAGCGGACGGACATGGGCGCCATAGGCTTTCGTGCCCTGCAGCAGCGAGACATGGCGCAGGCGCGGCGCGGCTTTCTCCAGCGGATCGAACAGGTTTTCGAGCATGCGCCGGTTCGTCTCGATCTGGTCTGCCTCGCGCCAGCCCGCAACGAGGCCGGGCTTTTCGTAAAGCGCGGCATAGACGAGGCGCGTGACATCGCTCATGCCTGAAAGCGCTTCGGCGCAGGCGGCACGGTCCGTCAGATCGAGCGGGAGATGCGCCGCGCCGAATGTCTCGAAGGGTTTGCGGCGGGAAAGCGCCGTCACCTTGTAGCCGCGCTCGGCGAAATGCTTCATGGCGGCAAAGCCGACAAGGCCAGTCGCGCCCGCGACGAGAATGTGTTCCTGCATGGCTTTCCTCCCAGTTCTTTTTCTTAACCCAAAGCCTAGAAGCGGGGACAAGCGAGGTCAAAGCACCAAAAGAAAAAGGCCGCTCCGGAGA
>JAJLKS010000333.1:0-5508 GCA_033838765.1 Alphaproteobacteria bacterium | reverse complement strand
CCGCAGCTGCAAATAGCGACGCGGAAACCGCGATGCCCGAGGCGAAGCCCGCCGAGGAGACGAAGCCCGCAAAGGGCCTTGGCCAGGAAGCCGCCGAACAGCTTGCCGGCAAGAAGGCCGACGCCAAACAGGCTGGCGATTTGCCGAAGGCGACGCTCCAGGCCGTGCAACAGATGGCTCAGCAGATCCTGCGCGCCGCGGCACCGCAGGCGCAGGGCGCACCGCTCATGCCTGCCTCGCCCGAGACGAACGGGGCCGTTCGCGCACTCGACATGCCGGCAAGTGGTCTCCCTCAGAGCACGCAGGTCAATGGCGCGTCTGCGACCGTGCGCATCGGCACCCTGCCCGGCCAGAGCCAGCCGACCCAGGTGCCCGCCGCCGCAATCGCCCTGCAAATGGCGCGCAATCTCCAGAAGGGCATCAGCCGCTTCGACATTCGCCTCGATCCGCCGGAAATGGGCCGGATCGACGTCCGCATGGAAATCCGCAAGGACGGACAGGTGGTTGCTCATATGTCCGTCGAGCGGCCTGAAACGCTCGATCTTCTGCAGCGCGATGCGCGCGCCCTGCAGCAGGCGCTCAACAATGCCGGTCTTCAGGCAGATGGCGACAGCCTGAACTTCTCCCTGAAGGACGGGCAGGACAATTCTTCAAACCCGTCATTTGCCGGTAACGGCGGCAGCGCCGGCGGCGCAGATGCCGACGACGAAGCGCCGATGCTGCCTGTCTACAACGTGAACCTCGCCGCCGATGGCGGCGTCGATATCCGCGTCTGACGAAAGGAATCCGGGATCATGGATATCGCTTCCGCAACAGCCGCCGCGCAGGCCGCCACGTCCGGCGGCCAGTCTTCCGCCGCATCCGCGGCGCTGGCCGGCAATTTCGACACCTTCCTGAAGCTGCTGACGACCCAGCTCATGCATCAGGACCCGACCAACCCGATGAGCTCGGATCAGTTCACGCAGCAGTTGGTGCAGATGTCCGGCGTCGAGCAGTCGATCCAGACCAACCGCAACCTCGAACTGCTGCTGACGGCAAATGCAATCCAGAATGCGAGTGGCGCCGTTTCGCTGCTCGGCAAGGAGGTCACGGGGTCCGGCACGGGCGCACTGCTGCAGGACGGCGAAGCGACCTGGAACTTCGCTACCGCCGCCGACGCGCCGGATACCATGCTCCAGGTCATCAATTCCGATGGCGCAACCGTCTTTACAACCCGGATCGACGCCGCCAAGGGCGAGCGCCAGTTCGCCTGGGATGGCAAGGACAGCAACGGGAATTCACTGCCGGACGGGACCTACTTCCTGAAGGTGACGGCAAACGCCGCAGATGGAGCACCGGTGGCCGTCGATACGCGGACGACCGGCATCGTGACCGCCATCGACATGACGTCGACCGATCCACTCCTGACCATTAACGGTGCGCAAATCCGATATTCCCAGATCACCGCGGTAAAGCAGCCTGCAACGGCCCTTTGATCGTCCGGTCCGTCCCGCAATGACACGCCTAAGCCTTTGATTTTGGGCAAATTTTACCAAGGGACTTAGCCGTTTTTTAAAAGGCGCCCGTCTATGCTCTCAGCACGCGATGAGTACGGAGAACAAAGTTCGATGAGTGAGCACCAGACCGCGAAGGTCAACTACGTGATCGGCCCCGACGGGAGCCCGCTCACGGTCGCTGACCTGCCGCCACCCGACACGAAGCGCTGGGTGATCCGTCGCAAGGCCGAAGTGGTCGCTGCCGTTCGCGGCGGCCTGATCAGCCTCGATGACGCCTGCCGCCGCTACACGCTGACGGTGGAAGAGTTCCTGAGCTGGCAAAGGTCCATCGAACGCCATGGGCTCGCGGGGCTGCGCGCGACCCGTGTCCAGCAGTACAGGCAGTGAGATAGAAGAGTATCTGCGTACTTGCTGTCTTTCGAGCGCCGGCGGAACCTCCCTCCGCCGGCGCTTTCCTTTTACCCCCCCCTCAAGACCCCCATCTGGCCTGCCCGGCAAAAATTGCCGGGCGCGTTAAGCATCTGTTTAGGCTGGAGGCGGTAATTTCTGCCTAGCGGCAAGGGGCCCCCGGTCGGGCAATCGGGAATCGGGGTTCTGGGGCAAAGGAATTGCACCTTCCCTTCTGTCGGGCACGGGCAAAGATCCAGGAACGGGTCCACGCTTGCGCACTGGCAAGATGAGGTGGGTTCGTGAGCAGTCTCTCTGAATTTCTCAAGTCCCTGGGTATGGCCCGGCTGGCAGCGCTCGCGCTGGTCGCAGTGACCTTGCTCGGCTTCTTCGGCTTCATCGCCTTGCGCATGGGCAGTGAGCCCAAGGCTCTGCTTTTTTCGGATGTGGGCGTCGAAGATGCCGCAAAGATGATTGCCGAACTCGATGCAGCTCAGGTTCCTTATGAGCTCCGGGGCAATGGCAGCATGATCTATGTGCCGCAGTCGCAGGTGCTGCGCCTGCGCATGACGCTTGCCGGAAAGGGCCTTCCGGCCGGCGGCACGGTCGGCTACGAAATTTTCGACAATGCGGACTCGCTTGGCACCACGAGCTTCGTTCAGAACATCAATCACCTGCGCGCGCTCGAAGGCGAGCTGGCGCGCACAATCCGCGCCATTGAGGGCATCGAGGGTGCGCGCGTGCATCTCGTGCTGCCGGAGCGCGAACTCTTCTCGCGCGACCGCCGCGAACCGACCGCCTCGATCGTACTCAAGGTTTCCCGCAATTCGCTTGCCGCGCAGCAGGTGAAGGCGATCCAGTATCTTGTTTCGTCCGCCGTGGACGGTCTTGCGCCGAGCCGCGTCTCGATCGTCGATGAGCGCGGCACGCTGCTCGCGAGCGGCTCCGGCGACGACACCCAGTCCCTGCTGACAAGCACGGTCGACGAACGCCGCACGAACTACGAAACGCGGATGCGCACGCATCTCGAAAGCATTCTTCAGCGCGTCGTCGGAACGGACAAGGCGCGCGTCGAAGTGACGGCGCAGATGGACTATAACCGCATCACGCAGACGTCGGACACGTTCGATCCCGCCAGCCAGGTGGTTCGCTCGACGCAGACAGTGGAGGACTCCTCCACCAGCTCCGATGGCGTCCGTAACGAGGGCGTGACCGTCGGCAACAATCTGCCGAACGCGAATCTTGGCACCGGCGAAGGCGATGCCGGCTCGCGCCAGGCCTCGAACCGCACCGAAGAAACGGTCAACTACGAGATTTCCCGCACCACCAAGACCGAGGTGATGGAACCTGGCCGGATCAAGCGCCTCTCCGTCGCCGTTCTGGTGGACGGCGCCTATGCGCCGGGCGCCGACGGCAACATGGTCTACACGCCGCGCTCGGACGAGGAACTGGCAAAGATTCAGGCGCTCGTAAAGACCGCAATCGGCTTCGATGAAGCGCGCGGCGACCAGGTGGAAGTCGTGAATCTCCAGTTCGCCGAAACGCAGAGCGCCGATTTCGGGACGGATGGCGCCGGCGCCGAACCCGGCCTCTTCGAATTCGGCCGCGGCGACATCATGCGCCTTGCCGAGCTTGCCGTCATCGGTGTCCTTGCCCTGATCGCAATGTTCTTCGTTCTGCGTCCGCTGATCGCGCGCGTCGCCCCGGGCGTGGCAGGCAGTGCCGGCGCCGCAGGCAGCCAGCCCGCTATCGCGGCAGGCCCGGCAAACATGGCGCTGGCCGGCCCCGAAGGCAGCGACGGCGTTGCAGGCGCCCTGCCCTCGCCCGACCAGCTCAGCGAAGACATGCTGATCGACATCGCACAGGTCGCAGGCAAGGTGAAGCAATCTTCCGTTCGCAAGATCGGCGAACTCGTCAACAACCATCCGGACGAGTCGATTTCCATTCTCCGCAGCTGGCTGCACGAAGCGGTTTGAGGATCTGAAAAGTGGCAACTGCACCCAAAATCAAGGACGACAAGACGCTGACCGGCCCGCAAAAGGCTGCGATCTTCATGCTCGCGCTCGGGGCGGACGACGCTGCTCCGCTCTGGGAGATGTTCGACGAGGACGAAATCCGGGAAATGTCCCAGATCATGTCTTCGCTCGGCACGATACAGGCCGGCACCGTGGAAAAGCTGCTCGTCGAATTCGCCTCGAAAGTTTCGGGCACGGGCGCGCTTGTCGGCTCGTATGAATCGACCGAACGGCTCCTGATGCGTTTCCTGCCGGAAGATCGCGTGAACTCCGTCATGGACGAAATTCGCGGACCTGCCGGTCGCACCATGTGGGAAAAGCTCGGCAATGTGAACGAGGCAGTGCTGGCAAGCTACCTGAAGAACGAATATCCGCAGACCGTTGCCGTCGTCCTGACGAAGATCCGCTCCGAACATGCCGCTCGTGTTCTGACGCACCTTCCCGAGGATTTTGCCCTCGAAGTCGTGACGCGCATGCTGCGCATGGAGTCCGTGCAGAAGGAAATCCTCGACAAGGTCGAGCAGACGCTCCGCTCGGAATTCATGTCGAACCTGTCGCGCACCAACCGCCGCGACAGCCACGAACTCATGGCCGAAATCTTCAACAATTTCGATCGCCAGACGGAAGGCCGCTTCCTTGCGGCGCTCGAAGAACGTGCGCGCGAAAGCGCCGACCGTATCAAGGCGCTCATGTTCACCTTCGAGGATCTTGGCCGCCTCGACCCGGGTGGCGTGCAGACGCTGCTTCGCGCGGTGGACAAGAACAAGCTCGCCATCGCGCTCAAGGGCTCCTCGGATGCGCTTCGAGATCTCTTCTTTGACAACATGTCCGAACGTGCGGCCAAGATCCTGCGCGAAGACATGGAGATGATGGGCCCGGTCCGGCTCAAGGATGTCGACGAAGCCCAGATGACTATGGTCAACGTCGCCAAGGACCTCGCGAACAAGGGCGAAATCATGATCGCCTCCGACAACGCCGACAACGAACTCATCTACTGATCACCGGACACATCGGAAAGCGAACCGGGCATTCGAAATGAAGCAGGCAGTCAAATTCACCTTCGACACGTATTTCGGCGAACGCCCGGCGGCAGCCTCGAGCGCGCCGGAAGTCGAAATGCGCGTTACGGAGGCCGATGTCGAGAATGCCCGCAAGCTCGGTTATGCCGAGGGTCTGGCCGCGGGAGAGCGCGAAGCCGCTGCCCGCGCCGACGAGAGCCTCCATGCCGCCATGCGCCAGCTCGCCGAGAGCGCTGGCGCGCTCCTCGCAGCGCTCGACAGCCAGACGGCCATTGCGCGCAAGGAATCCGTGACGGCAGCGGTGGAAATCGCCCGCAAGTTGGCGCCGGCCATGATCGCAACCCGGCCCGAAACCGAAATCGAAGCGGTGTTCCGCGACTGCCTGGCCCACCTGAACCGTGAGCCGCACATCCTGCTTCGCGTCTCTACGCCTCTCGTCGAACGCCTGAAGGAAACCGTGGACCGCATGGCAATGGAGCGCGGGCTTTCAGGCCGCATCATTCTGCTCGGCGAGCCCGCCATGACCGAAGGCGATTGCGTTGTGGAATGGGCGGACGGCGGCGTCGTTCGCGATCGTGCGGAAATCGATGC
>JAJLKS010000332.1:0-1780 GCA_033838765.1 Alphaproteobacteria bacterium | reverse complement strand
CGAAATTCGCAGGCGGATGCAGCGCGTTCATGCGCTCCGGGCGGTTGATGGTGACGACGAGCACATGGCCGTCGCGTTCGGTGGTGCAGAATTCGGTCATCGGCGCTTCCCGTTAAGTTCAGGTTAACCAGTTATTTCGCGGATATCCGCGCTTGAGGCGACTTTGCCCCCTCGCCGATGCCGCATCAAGCGCTCTCGTGTTGACCTTGCGGTAACCAAAAGCCGGTAAAAATGCCGGGAAACAGTTTCTCTATCGGGAAGGCGGCGGAGGCCGCCGCGTGCAAATCATGGCCTATCCAGCAGAAACATCTCCCGACGCAAACGCTCAGCCTGCTGCGGCTCCGCAGCATCGCTGGGTATTGAAATATGGCGACAAGGTTTATGGCCCCTACAGTTTCGAGGCCATGAAAACCTATGTCGCGGAAGGCCGCGTCGCCGAGCATAGCCTGCTCGCGCCCGAAGGCACGCCTGCCGGCGCGACCATGTGGCAATATGCAGTGGATATTCCGGCTTTTGCCGAACTCTTTCGCGCCGAGCCCGCCTCCAGCGGCCCCGGCGAAAACAGCCAGTCCGAAACGCCCGTCAGCCAGGAGGCCGCCGAAGCGGCCGAAATGACTGACGAGACGGGGGATGCCGGCGCGGCGGATGTACCCGCCCGGCAACCCGATGTCTCTCCCGAGACCGATGTCACGCATGAAATGGCGATCCGCCAGCCGGCCGCGCCTGCAACGGACGGGCAGCGTCCGGCATACGGCCCCGGCAAGGGTCAGATCGACCGCCGCCGCCAGCCGGACACGGCGAACTTCCTGATCGTCATGGACATCAAGGCGCGCTTCGCCGGCCCGCTTGAACAGGCGATCATGTCGCTTGGACCGGCCTACAAGCTCGCGCCGAATGTCTGGTGCGTGAACACGGATGCAACCGCTGCCGGCTTGCTCAACGATTTGAGCCAGCATATCGGCCGCACCGACACGATGTTCATCGCCGATACCACGCGCGATCGCACCGCCTGGAGCTCGATGGGTCCCGAGGTCGATGCAAAAATCCGCCGCGTCTGGCGCCGCACCTACTGACACTCAAGCCTTCGATTATTTCCGGCCGCGAGGTGGTCACGAAGGATTGGGAGTGATAACGTGTTCCCTACCGATGATTTGGGGGCTTTCCGGTGTTCTGCCGGAAAGCCCTTTTTCATTTCATCGCCGGAAACACCACTTGCGGCGCGGCCGAGCGCGCCCGGAAAGGCAATACAATGGCAGCGAAGAATGGCGACACGGTGCGCGTCCACTACACCGGTACTCTCAATGACGGCTCCGTCTTCGACACGAGCCGCGAGCGCGAACCGATCGAGTTTGCCATTGGCAGCCAGATGGTGATCGCCGGTTTCGAAACCGCCGTTCTCGGCATGGAGCCCGGCGAAACCAAGAGCTTCACGGTCGCTTCCGCCGAAGCCTATGGCGAGCACGATCCGCGCCTCGTGCAGGATGTGCCCTTGAGCGAATTGCCGCCCGGCCTCGAGCCACAGCCCGGCATGCGCCTCACGGCGACCGGACAGGACGGCCGCGAAATCGGTCTCGTCATCACGGAAGTGACCGGCACCGCGGTGCGACTCGATGCGAACCACCCGCTCGCGGGCGAAGACCTCACCTTCGAAATCCAGCTCGTCGAAATCGCGGCCTGATCCTCAGGGCCGCGCCAGCGGCAGACGGTAGGTCTTGACCGCCTGCAAGGTGATCGTCGAGACATCGGGCTCGAAGTCGGAAACGCCCTGATCCTCCGCACC